>JAZSIN010000286.1:0-30337 GCA_045533845.1 Eubacteriales bacterium
ACCAAAACGAGATCGTTGCGGGCGGCATTGAGGTCGCACTCGGCGAGGACGGCTACTACCACGAGCTGAAGGCAGACGGAACGCTCGGCTCGATCATCTACGCCGACTTCATCGGTTATTCGAGTATTTTCGAACGGACGACCATCAAGGAAATGATCGAAAAGACCGATTCCTTCAATTTCTCGATCAGCGAGGACGATCAGTGGGTGCTTGATTGGCTTGAGATCTTCGAGCGGGACGGCGTCACTTATCAGGAAGGCTTCAAGATCGAATGGGGCGACGAATACGATATGTATATGGAAATGTATCAGGTCGAGGACGTCGTTGCAGGCAGATATCACGGCGAGGGTGAGGACTACACCGACGAGATGGAGAAGTATCTCGATGATGTGATCAAGGCAAGCAGCAAGAATCCCGAGCTCGAGGGCTGTGTCCCCGTGACAAAGGAGCTTGCCGATATCCTTCAGCTTCTGATGGATAAGTTCACCTTCGCGGGCGTCGAAGACTCCTGGAGAAAGCTCTGCTACTACTATGACACGCTCGGCGCGTGACCCTGAAAAGTAATCCGAACGGAGGAAAAATGGAGTGAAATCTTCCAATTATTATAAGAGAGCTCTTTTCGCGCTTCTCCTGTCCCTCCTGCTCGTTCTTCTCCTCGTCGCTTGTGACGGCGGAGAGGCGGGCGGCGAGTCCTCGGAAACGCCCGCAGGCTCGGTTGGCGGCGACCCTGCAGACTCGACGACGGGCGACGCGGATGACGACTCCGACCCCGACGGCTCGGGTGAAGCGGACGACGTTACGACCGAAAAAGAGGATGTGACGACGGGCGAGGAGGTCGAAAAGATCACCTTTACCGTAGAGGTCGCGGACGCGATGGGCGTCGGGATCAAAAACGTGGTCGTAAAGCTTTCGGACGGCGAAACGCAGGGCGTTACGAATGCAAGCGGCAAGGCAACGCTGAAGGCACCTGCTGGAAGCTATACCTTTACGCTTGAAATGATCGGCTCTGCGGCGGAGTATTCCTACGACACCGCGCGCTGTAAGCTCAGCACCGAATCGCCCACGGCGTACGTTACTTTCACGGAGAAGGTTGGCGGCGGCTCCTCGGGCGGCAGTGACGACGGGGACGGAATGATGATCAGCGCAGACCCTGACGGAGATGGCAATCACGCGGAATATTATGCCGCATTCGTTAAGACGGGAAGCTTCACGGTTTCTTTGAACGCGAACGAAACGACCTACCTGCTCTTTGCTCCCACGGTTTCGGGACAGTACCGCTTCAGCGCAACGTCCTCGACGGCATCAGTCAGCATCGGCTACCACGGTATGCCGCACTTCGTGCAGACGATGAACGTGGCAGACGTGAAGGGAGACGGCTTCTTTGAGCTGGACATCCGTCCGAGCAGCATCAATACGGCAGACGGTACGGGTACGATGATCCTCGTGATCGGCATTAAGACGACGAATGGCGCGGCGGCGGATGCGATCGTAAAGATCGAGCGCTTTGCTGACCACAAGCCTGATATTTCCGATATGCCCTACGAGGAGATCCAGGCAGATCCGCAGTATCTGAAGAAAACGCCCGAATATAGCGGTGAGCTCACCAATGTCGACATCACGCAGACGAATATCACCCTCGTGAAGGGAAGCGATGGCAACTATCACCTCGGCTCAGCGACGGGCCCCGTTGTGATGCTCCGCATCACCTCTGCATCCCCGTATATCGACTCGCTTCAGAAGATCAGCGAAAATCAGTCGATGGCACAGCACGAGTACGACGCGTCCGGTAGGCTCACGCGAAAGGCAAGATGGAACGCCGTGGTCAATTCGATGATAGAGTACGTCAACGAGGACGGCGTCGTCCCGCTGAATGATCAGCTCATCGAAATGATGAAGAAGTTCGGCGACCATATGGGCTGGTGGAAGGAAACGAATCCGCAGTATATCTTCGGCAGCGTGAATGAGGTCACCGAAAATGCATGGCTTTTCGCCTGCTGCTACTACGCGTAAGCGGAAAAATCCCCTTTTCGAAAAAAATATTTGAAAATTTTCTAACTTTTTTTGAAAAAACGATTGCATTTTGAAAAAAGTTGTGTTATAATACGAAGTATAATAGCCGTTTGCGCTTATTGTGGGCTAAAAATGGTTATCAAAATTATCAAAAAATATTTTATGATGTATGGAGGTTCTTATGAACAATCTGATGAGACGCTCCGGAATCGTCGCAGTGCTCTGCCTTATGCTTTGCCTGTGCCTTCTGATCTGCTCTTGCGGCGGTGATAAGGGTGGCGATGAGACCACGGCTGATCCCAACACCGGTGACGTTACGACCGCTGATCCCAACGCAGGCGACAACACCACCGAGCCTGATGGCGACAACACCACCGAGCCTGATGGTGACAACACCACCGAGCCCGCTCCCACTACCGTTACTTATACCGTTACCGTCAAGAATGCGGCAGGCGAGGCACTTGCGAACGTTTCCGTTCAGCTCTGCTCGACCACCTGCGTTCCCGGTAAGACCGACGCTTCGGGCGTAGCTACCTTTGAGCTTCCCGAGGATGTTTACCAGGCAAGCATCACCGCAGCTGTTGAAGGCTACGTTGTTGACACCGCTAAGAAGTACGATTTTGCAGAGGGCGCAACCTCTCTCGTAATCGTTCTTGAGGCTGCTCCCGTTGTTGAACCCGACGACGGCAAGGTCGACCTCAGAAAAGATGAGAACGTAGAGTCCTTCCCCACTCTTTCCGAGGACGGCGACGTTATGTTCGCATATATCTACGACTTTTCCGAGTACGACGAGGAACTGTGGGAATACGTTCCTGTTGCTGTTAAGAAGGGCGACTCCACTGTATACGTATTTGAGGCTGTTGGCGACGGTCTGATCTTTGTTGACGTTGAGCAGGGTCTCGGCGTTAAGGTCAGCGTAAAGAACGTTACCACCGGCACGACCTACCTGCCCCTTTCGGGTATCGGTGAACTCGAGATCCCCGTTGCTGCAGACAACACCTACGAGATCACCGTTGAGTACACGCTCGACGAGGAAGTTCTCTACGGTGTAGTGGGTGCAATGGAGGCTGACGGCTCGATCGACGCTCCCTTCTACCTCTACGAGGGCCTCATTTCGACTGAAGTTGTAATTCCTGAGGGTGAGACCGTTTGGTTCTACCTCGAGGACTACTACCTCCTCATCGAGAACCCCTCCGTTAAGGTCAATGTAAACGGTACCATCTACGCTCCTGATGAAAATGGTATCATCGATATGTCTCTCCTTGGCTATCCTTCGGGTCTCATCGGCATCTCCTCCTCTGTTGCAGATGCAAAGATCGAGATCGAGCTGAGCGGCTCGTGCGAGGAAGCTCCTATCACGATCTACTACCCCGAGATGCTCGAAGAGCTTCCCCTCGCGGGCAAGACCGTTTACTGCCAGATCATCAACGAGTCCGGCAAGGATATCTTCACCATCACCGCTAACGGCGGCAAGATTGAGGCTCTTGGCCTCGACGGCAGAAACGGCTCCGCAGAAGCAGTCGATACCAATGACGCTGACGATGTCATCACCGTTGATGCAGCAGGCTACAACGTTCTCTACTTTGTGATCGAGGGCGCAACCGATGCAGAAGCATCTGTTGAGGTTCCCGCTGTTCCCGGCTCGGAGAGAGATCCTTTTGAGCTCACCTTCACCGAAGGCGCTGCAACCCTGACCATTACCAAGGAAATGGTTGACGAGATTGGTCCTCAGGGCTTTATGGGCTACGCAGTATGGTACTCCTACACTGCTACCGCTAATGGTACTGTTACCCTCACTGTTCCTCAGATCGAGGGCGCAGGAATGTGGGATCTGAACGGTGTAGATTGCCCCTACGGCATCGTAACCGAGGGTAACCCCTACAACTATGAGCTGACCGAGACCGGTATGACGATCACTCTCTCCGAGGGCGATTCGGTTTGTATCGCAGTTGTCTTTGGTAGCGCACAGTATGAGGCAGGCACTGACCTCGTTGTAACCGCTACCTTCGCGTAATTCGAAGTTAACAAAGCTTGATAAAGTCAATCCCCCGATGCCGTTCCGGCGCCGGGGGATTTTCCTTGCTTGTCTACGTGTTCTTAAAGAAACGAACAACGGCTCCCCACGAAAGGGGAGCCGTTGTTCTCATGTATAAGGCATCTGCGGCTTAATCCGCAAGCGCTGCGTCGATCACGGGCTTGAGGTCGCCCTCGAATTTGACCTCGCCTGTGTGTGCGAAGAGGATCACACCGTTTTCGTCGAGGATCAGCGTCATCGGCCACGCGAAGCCGCCGCCAAGCTTGCGGCAGTAGTCCTCGTCGCCCACGTCGACCGCATAAATGATCGACGAATCCGCAGGCATATTTTTTTCGACCCAGGACTGTGCCGTTTCCTTGTCGAAGGAAAGAACACTGTGTACGGCGATCACCTGCACGGCGTCCCCGTAGGTCTCTTCAATAGAGGGAAATTCAAATATCAATTCGTGCTTGCACGGACCGCACCACTCGCCCCAGAAATTGAGGACCGTGATCTTGCCGCGCGTGTCGGTCACGCTAATCGTACCGTCTGTAAAGGCAAGGGGAAGGTCTGCATCGTAGCAAAGGTCTCCGACCTTGTTTCCAAGAGGAGGTGGGAGTGGCTTGGGATCGTCACCGGGGGTTCCGTCGCCATTGCTGCCCGAAGGATCGCCCGCGGTGCTTTCGTCCCCAAGCGTCGTTTCGTCGCCGCCTATTGTATTCGGCTTCACGGGACGTCCATCCACAAAATTGTAGTAGTACAGCGCACCGCCGAGAAGGGCGAGGAGCAGGATCGCCGCAATCGCGCGTGCGATCTTCGTCTTTTTCGGGAGGGGCTTCGTGCCGGGGAAGAGCTCGTCACTCTCCTTCACCGATGCACCCTTCGTTCGCCCGCCGATCTCGTTTGGTGGGAGCAGGATCTTAGGTCCCCTCCGCGTGATCGCACCCGTTGGACAGACGTCGATGCAGTCAC
This sequence comes from Eubacteriales bacterium, assembly GCA_045533845.1. GTDB lineage: Bacteria > Bacillota > Clostridia > Oscillospirales > CAG-272 > JAZNOQ01. Next base: position 4,997 of record JAZSIN010000286.1, read on the forward strand.
CGCAGGTGATGCATTCGTGGTCGCTGACCCTTCGGATATCCATCTGACATTTTCCAACGCAGATGCCGCAATCTGTACAGGATTTCTCGTCCACCTTCATTCCGAGGAGCGAGATTCTGTTAAACAGTCCGTACAGCGCCCCGAGCGGGCAGAAGAAGCGGCAGAAGAAGCGGTAGAGGAAGATCGAGCCGACGATAAAGACGACGAGCAGACAGAACTTCCAGGTAAAGAGCGGACCGAGCATCGCGAGCATCGGGGAATTGGCCTCGCTCGAGAGAAGTCCGACCGCGCCAAGCAGCGTGCCCGAGGGGCAAATGTACTTGCAGAATGCGGGAAGCGGGAAATCAAGCGCGTCCATGGCATAGATCAGCGGCAGGATCACGACGAACACGACGAGAAGAACGTACTTGAAATAGGAAAGGATCCGTGTAAAGCGGTTCTTTCGTATCTTCGGCGTCTTGATCTTGTGGAGCAGATCCTGAATGAGCCCGAAAGGACAAAGGAAGCCGCAGATCCATCTTCCGAACAGAAAGCCGAACAGAAGGAAGATGCCGAATATGTAGTAGGGAATCGTCTTACCGCTTGATGCGAGCGCGTTCTGAAGCGCGCCGAGCGGGCACGCCGCCGATGCGCCGGGGCAGGAGTAGCAGTTGAGTCCGGGGGCGCAAAGGAATTTCAGCTTTCCTTGATAGATCTTGCCACTCCCGAAGCCCTTGAGGTTTGCATTCGTGAGCAGGGCGGCGTAAAGCTGAATGATGCGCCGCTTCGTTGGACGATGCGCGGAAAACCAAGCGCCGATCTTTTTGAAGAATTTCATCGCGCTTCCTCCTTACCCGAGCCCGATGCACTCGGTGCAGATGCGGATCGCCTTGCCGAGCACGTCGGCGGCACCGCCGTTCAGGACCCCGAGGACAATAAGCACGACAGCCAGAGCGGCGAGAACGATGCGAACCGTGAAGAGAAGCGCGGGCTTGTGCTTTCTAAGACGGGAGGGAGCAGATTCCGCGCCGCCTTTTGCAGTAGCGCCCCCCTCTGCGATCGCCGCCTTGCACAGCGCGATCTCACGCCGTACGCTGTGGGTGCACAGGAGGGAGGAGATCGTCGCAAGAACGATCACGGTCGCCGCCCAGACAAGCGCGGGAATGACAGCATTGACTACGCTTCCGTTCACGTTCTCAAGCGTAAAGCGCGACGGATCGAGGAAGAGAAGCGCGGGGTAGATCCCAAGCGCGACCGAGATCACGGCAGCTCCGACGCGGATCGCAATGCGGATCACGGGCTCACGGCTCTCGGCGTGACGGCCGAGCCTTCGCTCAAGTCTCCGGAGCGTGTCGAGGTCGTCTCGCATCGCCGTCGTTTTCCCTGAATGGAGCGGGAGGAAGAGCGACAGAAGCGCGCCGCCTGCAATACCTGCGATCGAAAGATAAACGGGGATCGCAATCGATTGAAACGCCGCCGAGATCGATTCGCGCGAAAACGGTCGGCTTCCGCTTTGGTAGATCCCGACAGCGGAGGTGACGAACAGAACCGCTGTGACAAGAAGGAGAAGCGATAGGGCGATTCCGTAAACAAGATGAACGGTACGAAGGGTTTTCTGTGACATAGAAGATCCTTTCCTATAAAAGTCCGCTTTCGCGGATTTTTGACATACACCATTATTATAGCACGAAAAAAGGAAACCGTCAAGGCGTCCTCGGCGGTTTCCTTATATTTTATAGGTAGAGATCAGTCTACCCGCGTGATGCGGTAGAGTGCAAAGGAGGTGTTCGGAAGGATCGCGTAGTGGAAGAGAACGCCGTCCTTCGACGTGTGAGTCTTCGTAGCGGTCAGCTCGAGCACTCCCGAGCCCTTTCCCGTGACGGCATTGTTGTCTCTTTGCGTGCACTTGTACGACTCAAAGCGATACGTACCGTCGGGAAGTCCCGTTACGGCAATGCTGCTTTCGTCAACCTCTGCGGTCGGATTGACACAGACGACCATGATCGAACCGTCGTCGTCCCGCGCGGCGATCGCACGGAACTCTGCATCAGGGCCGCTTGCCTCGGCGATCTCAACAGAGAGACGCTCGCCGCGGAGGCTGTGGAGCATCTCGATCGCGTGACCGTTCGGTGTTGCCGAATAGGAGCCGTCCTCGTTCAGAAGGTACTGCGTGAAGGACATCTGAAGCTTCGGGTTGTGGAAGGTGCACCACGGGAAGGGATAGAGGTTTTCAAGTCCCTCGCTGCCGAATGCGATCAGATAGGTCAGAATGCCGCAGGCATTGTAGATCGAGTCGCCGTCGATGCCGGTCGTGCTTGCACGGCCGAGCTCGTTCAGGAAGACGGGCTTCACAGGGAGACCGATCTCGTCGAGAAGGGCATTGTGAAGCTCCATGATCTTGCGAAGCTTGCCGACACCGCCAAGGGAAGCGATCTCACCGCGGTTCTGCGTGTACAGATCGACAGAGAAGCTGCGGTTATAGAGATGATAGGAGTAAAAGTCCATCGGGCAGTCTCCGATCTCGGACTCGCGGAGAAGGCGAAGTACCTTGTCGATCATATCCCAGCGAGCGAGGGTTTTTGCCGCCGCATAGCCGCCGATCTCAAGGGGAATATCGTAATTGTTTTTTGCGTTCAGACGCTTGACCGCGCGGTAGGCACGGAGATAGATCTTCACGTATTCCTCGGGGGTAAGGTTACCGAAGGACTTTCCGTCGACCTCGTTGCAGCATTCGATGTAACGGATATTCGGTGCAAGGGACTTACAGTAGTCGACCGCCTTTTCGAAGATCTCCTCGTACTTTTCGTAGGTGATAACGCCGTCCGAAACTTCGCGCTCAAGTCTGCGGACGTTCAGAAGAAGCTCATCTGCGCACTTTGCGTGGGAGGTGAGATAGGCTTCAAAGCGCGTGCCCGACGGTGCGGGAACGATGTTAGCCCAGTCATAGACGTAGTGGAGCTCCTCGGGCTTATAGCGTGCTACCCCAAACTCTAAGACGGTGTAAAATTCTCCCGTCTTGTAATCCCAATATTCGTCGAGCGTGATCCAGGTGCGCATGATCTTTGCGCGTCCGATGCGCGTTTCGAGGAATTCGGGGAAATCCGCAGGCGGCGTGTAGCGAAGCGTGCTGTTCTGCCACGCGGTCGGGTCAACGTATTTTCCGAGGGACTTCCCGGCGTTTACTGTGATTTTCATAATCGACTCCTCCGTGTCGTGTTTTCTTCTGCTTTTATTTTATATAAAATTTTCCTGTTCGTATATCCCGATCTAACAGTTTTTATATAAATTCTTACGATATAGGGGCGCTTCACACCTCGGTGACATATTGGTTGTTGTTTAACGGTGTATTCGGTTTCATGTCGATTCAAATCCTTGATTGGGATGTACAAGTCCATTATAGATCCCTTCTTCCGAATTGTCAACCGACTTTTAAAAAAAGGACATAAAAGATTTCCTGCGCCTGTGATTCTTTCGAAGGAAAAATATTTCGATATCTGTCAAAGAAGCGATTATTTTCTTGACAGACGGGGAATGGTGTGCTATAATGAAACTGTGATTTCACGGAACGGTCGAAATCGGAACGCCCCCCTCTCTATACTTTGGTTTATGAGGGCAAAGACCCTTGTAGATAAAAAAATTTTAGGAGGAACATCAGATGTTCAAGAAACTTCTCTCCCTGGTCATTGCGGCCGTTATGGTCGCATCGCTGTGTACGGCGCTTGCTTCCTGCGGCTATCAGGACGACGGCGTGTTCAGACTTGGCGTGATCCTGCTTCACGACGAGGACTCCACCTACGACCTGAACTTCATCGAGGCTGTCAAGAAAGCGGCTACTGCACTCGGTCTTACCGAGGAGCAGGTCATTATGAAGAGAGATATCGACGAGTCCAACGAGTGCTATGAGGCGGCTGCCGACCTCGTAGACGCGGGCTGCGACGTCATCTTCGCAAACAGCTTTGGTCACGAGTCTTACATCGTTAAGGCTGCGAAGAAGTTCAAGAGAGTCCAGTTCTGCCACGCAACGGGTACGATGGCACACACCGAAAATCTCCCGAACTTCCATAACGCGTTCGCTTCGATCTACGAGGGCAGATACCTTGCAGGTGTTGCCGCAGGTATGAAGCTGAACGAAATGATCGAGGATGGAAAGATCACCGCTGAACAGGCAAAGATGGGCTACGTCGGCGCATTCACCTACGCAGAGGTCATCTCGGGCTATACCTCCTTCTATCTGGGTGCAAAGTCGGTCTGTCCCTCCGTCACGATGGAGGTTCAGTTCACCGGTAGCTGGTACGACGAGATCGAGGAGAAGAACGCCGCAACCGCTCTCATCAACAACGGCTGTGTTCTGATCTCCCAGCACGCCGACTCGATGGGTGCTCCCTCGGTCTGCGAGGAAAAGAAGGTTCCGAACGTTTCCTATAATGGAAGCACCGTCGCATCCTGCCCCGAGACCTTTATCGTCTCGTCCAAGATCGACTGGACTCCCTACTTCAAGTACATCTGCGAGAGCGTACAGAATGGCACCGCGATCGACACCGATTGGACCGGCACCATCGCAACCGGCTCGGTCGTCCTTTCGGACGTCAACACCCAGGCGGCTGCCGAGGGTACCGTAGAGATGCTTGCATCGGTAAAGGAAAAGCTCGTTTCGGGCGAGATCAAGGTGTTTGATACCTCCACCTTCACCGTTAAGGGCGAGACACTCACCTCCTATATTGCTTACGTTGACAGCAGTCCCGACTACGCGAAGGACACCGAGGCGATCTCGGGTGGCTACTTCCACGAGTCCGAAAAGCGCTCGGCTCCTTACTTCGATATTCAGATCGACGGCATCGAGCTTCTGAACGCAAAGTTCTGATCATTCCCCCTCGGGGGCTCATTCGGTCAGCTTCATCCGACCTTTCGGGTGGGGGTGACCCCTTCTCGATTTTATCAAGGCTGAACGAAACCGCCCGACAAGGGCTGCGAGCGGCTTCGTTCAGGCTTGTACTATAATTTCGTACTCTTTGGGAGGTAAGCGCGTGGAAAAAGCGATAGCATTAGAGACAAAAGGAATATCCAAATATTTCGGCAGTCTCGCGGCGAACAAGGACGTCGATCTGTCGGTCTACCGTGGGGAGATCCTGTCGATCCTCGGTGAAAACGGATGCGGAAAGACGACGCTGATGAATATGATCGCGGGGATCTATTTCCCCGACGAGGGCAGCATTTTCGTGAACGGCGAGGAGGTCGTGATCAAGTCTCCGAAGGACGCCTTCCGTCACGGCATCGGTATGATCCATCAGCACTTCAAGCTCGTCGACGTGTTCACGGCAGCAGAGAATATCATTCTCGGCATCAATGACGGGAAACGCTATGACATCAAAGAGGTCAACCGTCGTGTCTCTGAGATCGCGGAGAAATACGGCTTCCGTGTAGACCCGAAGAAGAAGATCTATGAAATGTCGGTGTCAGAGAAGCAGGCTGTCGAGATCTTAAAGGTGCTGTACCGCGGCGCAGAGCTTCTGATCCTCGACGAGCCCACCGCCGTACTCACTCCGCAGGAGACCGAAAAGCTGTTCGACGTTCTGCGCAGAATGCGCGACGACGGCAAGTCGATCCTCATTATCACGCATAAGCTGCACGAGGTGCTGTCGATCTCCGACCGCGTTGCCGTGCTTCGTAAGGGTCAGCATATTGCGACCGTCAATACGGCGGAGACGTCGGTCGAGGAGCTGACCGAAATGATGGTCGGACAGAAGGTCGAGCTCAACATCGAGCGCCCTGAGCCGAAAAACGTATGCGACCGCCTCGAGGTGAAGGACATTTCGCTGAGAGATGCTGAGGGCGTTGCGGTGCTCGATGGCGTGACCTTTACCGCACGTGCGGGTGAGATCCTCGGCATTGCAGGCATTGCGGGAAGCGGACAGAGGGAGCTGCTCGAATCGATCGCGGGACTTTGCATCCCCGAAAGCGGCTCGATCATTTACCATAACCCAAAGACGGGTAAGAGTGAGGATCTTCGCGATAAGGATCCACTGCAGATCCGTGAGCTCGGTGTCAGACTTTCCTTCGTTCCCGAGGACAGACTCGGAATGGGGCTCGTTGGAAATATGGACATCGTAGATAATATGATGCTCCGAAGCTATAATAAGGGACGCTCGATGTTCGTCGACCGTAAGAAGCCGAGCGATCTCGCAGACCGTATCGTAAAGGAGCTCGAGGTGTCGACGCCGAATACACACACACCCGTCCGCAGACTTTCTGGAGGGAACGTGCAGAAGGTGCTTGTCGGACGAGAGATTGCGGCGTCGCCGACCGTTCTGATGGCGGCGTACCCCGTGCGTGGACTCGACATCAATTCCTCCTATACGATCTATAACCTGCTCACCGAGCAGAAGGAAAAGGGCGTTGCCGTTGTCTTCGTCGGTGAGGATCTCGACGTGCTCATCGAGCTGTGTGACCGCATTATGGTCATTTGCGGCGGACGCGTTACGGGTATCGTGGACGGACGAAGTGTAACGAAGGAGGAGATCGGCGTCCTGATGACGAAATCGGATGTGATCGACCGGAATGCGAAGGAAAAGGAGGAAACCGACCGTGACGGCGAATGAAAAACAGGCAAGAGAACCGCTTTTTCACGTGGTCAAGCGTGATCAGCTTCCGCTGTGGAAGTCTCTCACCATCCGCATCTCCGCGTGCGTGATCGCAATCCTCGTTTGCTCGATCCTCTCGATCTTCCTCATCGGTGCAAATCCGATCGAGTTTCTCTCGGCAATGTTTCGGGGCGCGATCGGAACGCCGCGAAACGTCTGGAAGCTTGCGAAGGATTCGGCGGTGCTCCTATGCATCGCACTTGCGATCACCCCTGCCTTCCGTATGCGCTTCTGGAACATCGGCGCGGAGGGACAGGTACTTGTCGGCGCGCTTGCGTCGGTCGCGGTAGTCGTTTATCTCGGCAAGGACCTTCCGAATTGGCTGCTCCTCATTCTGATGCTTCTTGCATCGGTTCTGGCAGGCGCGATCTTCGGAGGCATTCCTGCGATTTTTAAGGCGAGGTGGGGAACGAACGAGACCCTCTTTACCCTCATGATGAATTACATTGCGACCCAACTCGTCGCATTCTTCCTGATGCTGTGGACGCCGAGCGGCTCGAGCGTGCTCGGAGAGCTTTCGTTCGGGCATCTGCCTGCGATCGGTCATGAGTATCTCCTCCTGATCGTCGCGGTCCTCGTTCTCACAGTCCTTGCGCACGTATACCTTAGTTATACGAAGCAGGGCTACGAGATCTCGGTCGTTGGCGAAAGTGAAAACACCGCACGCTACGTCGGCATCAGCGTCGGCAAGGTCATTCTCCGTACGATGCTGATCTCGGGCGCGATCTGCGGTCTTGCAGGCTTCCTGATCGTTGGTGCCCTCGACCACTCGGTCACGACCGAAACGGTCGGCGGTCTCGGCTTTACCGCGATCATGGTATCGTGGCTTGCAAAGTTCAATCCCTTCGTCATGATCGGGACCTCCGCCTTCATCACCTTCCTTACGAGAGGAGCGGAGCAGATCACAACGGATTTTGACGTTTCGAGTGCCTTCCCGAATATGATGGTCGGCATTATCCTCTTCTTCATCATCGGATGCGAATTTTTCGTTTCGTATACCTTGAAATTCCGTAGCGAGCACAGAAAGGAAGGTGGCACAGAATGAATGGCTTTCTTGACTATTTGCTTTCTGCCGTCGCACTCGGTATGACCTTCCTTTATGGCTGTACGGGTGAGATCCTTACCGAAAAGGCAGGACACCTCAATCTCGGTATTCCCGGGATCATGTGTATGGGAGGTGCGACGGGCTGTATTGCTCTGAAGCTGATGTATCAGTCGGGTGCCCCCGCGGCACTCATCGTGATCTTCGCGATCCTGATGTCCTTCCTCGGCGGCGCTTTGATGGGAATGCTCTACAGCTTCCTCACGGTTACCCTGAAGGCAAATCAGAACGTCACGGGTCTCGCGATGACGATATTCGGCGGCGGCACGATGAAGTTTATGATGGGCATCTTCAAGGGTAAGTCGATCGAATACGCGTACGCATTCGATTATTTCCGCTATCCCTTTGCGGAGCGGACCGACGCCCTGAAGTATTGCGGCGTAATGGTCTATCTGGCGATCGCACTCGCACTTCTCGCATCGTTCATTCTGAACCGTACCCGCGTGGGACTCCATCTGCGCGCAGTCGGAGAAAACCCTGCAACCGCAGACGCCGTCGGTATCAACGTCTCGCTTTATAAGTACGTTGCGACGGGCATCGGAAGCGGCATTGCCGCTCTCGGCGGACTCTTCTATATCGTGGATTACGCGGGCTCGAACGAGGCGTATCTCAGCATTGAGCCCTTCGGCTGGCTTGCCGTCGCGCTCGTCATCTTCACCCTGTGGAGACCGCACCTCAGCATCCTTGGCTCGATCCTCTTCGGCGCACTTTATCTCGCAGGCTCTCGCCTGCCTACCTTGCTCGGCATTACGCTCGATATGAGCGCGACGCCCCTTCTGCAGATGCTACCGTACGCTGTCACGATCATCGTTCTGATCATCACAAGTGTTCGGAAAAAGAGAGAGAATCAGCCCCCTGCCTCCCTCGGACTTTCTTACTTCCGGGAGGAACGCTGACGGAGCTACGCTTCGGCGGAGCATAACAAAAAGGACTCTTTAAAAAAGAGTCCTTTTTTATGTGGGCTAAAGGATCAGTCCTTCTTGTAGCCGATGTTCTTTTCTTTTGCGGGGTCGAAGAACAGGTTGCAGATCGAAGCAACGAGCGGATAGATTCCAAGCGTAAGGTACGTCAGGAACAGGTAAGCGAGCGTTCTCGAGGTGTAGCCCTCGGGCTTAAGAGAGGTGTGGTTGATGATGATGCTGCCGATCCATCCAAGGAAAAAGGTCAGCAGGAAACGGATGATGTTGTTGTTATCCATTGTAGATTCCTCCTTTCTTAAGGATCTGATTCAATGATAGCACAAATTTATTCATATGTCAATAGAAATTTCTTCATTTTTTGTCGAATAAACTCGGAATCGTGTGAGATCCCGTTATCTCCGTCTCAGCCAGATCAGCATATCGCACTCCTCGCGGTTTGCAAAGGAGTAATAGGGACGGAAGGTAAGCACGACGGGCGTTTCTTCCGCCTTTGCTTTGCGGTAGAGGGCGGGGAAGTCCTTGTCAAGCATCGCAGATGCCGAGAGAGAACGCATCCCGAATTCCGTCTGCACGTCTCCGACCGCGACCGCCGCTATGGGATCGATCGAGAGGGCATTCAGATCAAACTCGTTGTCGAGACGCTCGAGGCAGTAGACGACGGGGCCGTAGCAAAGCGCGACGCGTCCGTTATTTGCGCGCGAATGTGGGTTGCACTCAACGAAATAGGGCTCCATAGCGAAGACGATCTCAACTTTTCCCGTATCTGCGGGGATCGCGATATAGCCGTCCCTCACGGTGTGGGGAACGCTGACCGTAAACTGCTCGCACCATTCGGGAATACGGAGGAGAAGCTCCGGATAAGCACTGCGCTCGACGCAAAGCGTGACCTTGCCGTCGTTCGGGTAATCGGTCGTCATCTGTATGAGCGTTCCTTCATCCTCATACGAGACCGAACCGTACTGATTCACGACGAGGGACTCGTCGTTTGCCGAGAAGAAAATGTCGCCGATGCGGGCAAAGATGCGGTTGATGTTGGGCGGGCAGCAGGAGCAGCCAAATACCTCTACACGGTGACGGATCGGAAGCTTGATTTGACGCTTCGGCAGGATCGAGGTTTCCTTTCCGACTGAGTCGAGATGGATCTCGAGCGGATTCTCGTAGAAGAAGGCCTTTCCGTCAAGCGAGGTCGAGGAGAGCAGACCGTTGTAGAGAACGCGCTCGATCACGGCACTGTATTCGGCACAAAGCTCGGTCTTTTGCATCGAAAGCGCAAAGAGAATGAGCCCGATCGCGGCACAGCTCTCGCTGTAGGCTTCAAGGTTCGGCAGGTCGTATTCGCGCGTGAATGCTTCACCCGTCTTGCCCGAGCCGATGCCGCCGGTCACATACATCTTTTTGTCGACGACGTTTCTCCAAAGCCTCCTGCACGCGTCGAGGAGAGCCTTGTCGCCCGTTTTTCTTGCCGCCTCTGCCATCGCAATGTAGAGGTACATCGCACGGACGGCGTGACCCTCTGCCGTATCAAGCTCGCGAACAGGAATATCACTCTGATCGTATTTCTTGTTGAATTGGTTCGGATATGCCTCCGGCTCCTCGGCTGCGCCGCGCTGATCAAGGAAGAACAGTGCAAGGTCGAGGTATCGCTGTTCTCCCGTATAGTCGAAGAGCTTTATGAGCGCAAGCTCGATCTCCTCGTGACCGCAGGTCGTGAAGGAAGCGAGCTTTTCGGTCACGAAATACCGCTCGATGCAGTCGATGTATTTCTTCATGATACTAAGGAATTTGTGCTTTCCCGTCGCCTTGTCGTATGCGATCGCCGCCTCGATGAGATGCCCCGCACAGTAAAGCTCGTGCTGACTGCGGTCGGTAAAGCGATTGTTCGGCTCGACCTGAATGAAGTGACCGTTCAGGTATCCGTCGGGAAGCTGATTCTTCGCCATATCGGAGACGAGCGCGTCGATAATCTCCTGCTCCTCCTCGTAGCCACCGCCGTTCCCCTCAATCAGATAGCCGACCGCTTCGATCCACTTCGCAACGTCCGAGTCGTAGAAGATGTGCGGAAGACGCCCCGTCTCGCGGTAGAGAAAGCGAAGCGACTCAAAGCGGGCGGTGTCCTCAAAGCGGTTATAGACGGCACGGAGACTCACCTCACGGTTTAAGTCGTAGCGGGACTTCCAAAAACCGTTCAGGATCTTCACATTCGAAAAAGATAAATTCGTCAAATTTTTCATAATAACCTTGACCTCCTGCGGATCTTATGCTATCATTATAGCATAAGAGCTCCTTTGAAGCAATGAAAAAATCCGAGAATAGGTGATAAAATCCGACATGATACAGGTAGGAAATACAGAACTGCGGTTTTCAAATATGGGATACTTCGTCGGCGGAACGGGGTGGATCCACCCCGACGTCACGATCGATACCTATGAGATCATTTTTGTGACGGGCGGGACGGTTTATATCCGGGAGGGGGAGACCGAGTACGCGCTCCGTAAGGGCAACCTCCTCGTCCTCCGTCCCCACGTCCGCCACGCGGGGTATCAAAAAAGTGACGGCATGTCGTTCTTTTGGCTGCATTTCCACGCGAAGGACTACGAATGTCTCGGCGGATACTTTTTCCGGCCGAGCGCGTTCCACCACTACGCGCTCCTGTTCCGCCGCTTGAATCACCTCGCCACGATCCGCGCGGATAAGCGCCTCATCGAGTGCGAGCTCGCGCTGATGCTGCTCGAGATCAAGGAACAGCACATCGGGCAAAGTAAGCTCTTTTCGGACGTTTCCGATTACGTGAAGGTGCAGATCGCAACAGCCCCGACGGTCGCGTCGGTCGCAGACGCGTTCGGGTACAATCCCGACTACCTGTCGAAGGTCTTCGTGAAAAATGCGGGGATGTCGTTGAAGAAATACATCGACCGCGAGCGGAACGGATTTGTCAAAAGTATGCTCCTCAACACGAATCTCACGGTCAAGGAGATTGCTTACGCGGCACGGTTCCCCGATGACGGCGCGCTCATCAAATTCTTCCGCTACAACAACGGACAGACCCCGACCGAGTTTCGGTCGAGCTATTACGCGACGCATACGAACAATCAATAAACGGAAGGCACCGTCCCAAAAGAGAGGGACGGTGCCGTTTGCTTTTATTTTAACATCGGTTCTTTTTTTGGGTCCTTTGAGGACTCCTTTTCCACACTCCTTCGGTACAGCCGACGGAGCGCGGGGGTGTTGAAACGCAGGATCATCGTCGGCAGAACGCTGAGGACGAAATTTACGATAGCAATGGGAAGCGCGACCGAGAGGGCAGGGAGACCGGGGATCAGCAGGATCAGAAAACCGAGCAGAGCACCAGCGAGATGTCCCGCAACGCCGTAATTCGATTCGATGAGAAAGCGTCCGAGATACGCGCTGTCGACGGAGGACTGCATCTTGTCCTTGTGAAAGCCCGTGAAGCAGCCCCATTCGGGAACGTATTTTTTCCAGGCGTTGATCTTCGTCTTCCGGTAAAAGTCCTTCTCCCGTTTTCCGACGTCGAACGCCCGCGCCTCGGGAGAAAACCACTTTTCAGGTAGACGGCGTGAAACGAACGCCGCGATCGCGTCAATGAGAAAGACCGCCGCAACGCCGAGAACGGTGGTGAGCAAGCGGATCCCGAATACAGAGATGCGGAGATCCCCCGAAAAAAGAAAATTGCCGAGCGCGATCAGCAGGGTCGCTACCGTGACCGTGAAGAGATAAACCATCGCCGTGCTCCTTTCGTCCGTGTGCTTCTTCCGCTTTAGTATAGCATAAAAGTCGGAAATTGTCAATCTCCCCGACGAGGCTCGGATTTGTCGAGCGTCGTTCCGGCTCGGGACGAGGATTGCGATTGAGGTTATGCGCTTTGATGCTGAAAAAAATCGAGAAAATTTATTCTTTGTTTGAGGTTTGTTTGAGGTTGGCGGTTTATGATAACAGTAGGAAACACTCCTTTCAGTCTTTACAAAATAAGTGTAATTGTGTATAATTATACTCAGAAAACAGCTCCGAAACCAAATATACAAGGGAGTAAGCATTATGAAGATACTGATTGCAGAGGATGACACCTCTATGCTCCACGCGCTTAAAACGCTTTTAACAAGAAATCATTATTCGGTTGATGCGGTCGCAAACGGCAAGGACGCCCTCGATTATCTGTTGCTCGGCGGATATGATGCCGCAATACTTGACGTAATGATGCCTCTGATGGACGGCTTTGAGGCGGTGCGCCGAGCGAGAAGCGAGGGCTGTGACACGCCGATCCTGCTTTTGACCGCAAGGGGCGAGATCGAGGATAAGGTAAACGGCCTGGATCTTGGTGCAAACGATTATCTTTCGAAGCCGTTCGATATCAGGGAACTGCTGGCAAGACTTCGCGCGCTGACCCGAGGCGGCACAAATCAGAAAAACACGATCGTTTCCTTTGGGAACGTCACGCTGAACACCGTGAATTTTGTGCTCTCCTCTGAGGGCGGTAGCTTTACGCTGATGAATAAGGAGTATCAGTCTATGCTCCTTTTAATGAGCAACGCGGGACGTGTTCTGCCTGCCACGCTTTTCCTCGAAAAAATATGGGACGTCGAAAGCGAGGCGCAGGAAAACACGCTTTGGACCACGATCTATAACCTGCGAAGCAAGCTCCACGGTATAGGTGCGGATATCGAGATCAAAAACCGTAGACATCAGGGCTACGTATTGGAGAAGAAGGATGAAAAATAAGATGAAACGAAGGCTGCGGATACGCTTTGTTTTGCTTTCTATGGCGGCATTGCTCCTTCTTCAAGGTGCGGTGATTTTCTTCAGCGCATACTATAGCTACAAGGATATGGCAAAAAAAGCCGATCTTATTATCAATCAGATCCGCGAGAATCCCGACATCAGCGTCGGATACTTTTCTGTGGTCGTCAATCCCGGGAAATCGGTCATTAAAGTGGAAAAACGGCAAAACGTACCGATCCGTCAGGAGGACGCGGTAAGACTTACCAAAGCGGTTCTTGCGTCCGACGAAACAAGTGGCTTTACAGAGGATTATCGCTATCAGGTATACAAAAAAGACGGTGCGATACGGATCCTCTTCCTTTCCCGGACTGCGAGCATCGAGATGTATAAAAGCTCCACGCGTGCGCTGACTCTTATTTCGCTTGCAGGACTCGCCGTTATGTGCGTAATCCTGATCCTTCTGTCGGGATGGATCGTTTCGCCTATCGTAAATAACCACCAAAAGCAAAAGAGATTCATTACCTCTGCAAGTCACGAGCTGAAGACACCCTTGGCAGTCATTCTTGCTGATGTTCAGCTACTAGAGACCGAGGTCGGAGACAATCCGTGGATCGACGACATAGAAGCGCAGATCCTTCGGTTAACAAAAATGACCGAAAGCCTTGTAGCCCTTTCCCATTCGGAAGAGCAGGGCGTATCCGTGAAGCGTTCTCCGTTTTCTGTGACTGCGCTTGCCTTGGACGTTATTGGGTCTTATGAAGGATTATCAAGAACAAGCAGGAAAGAGATAAAATGCGACATTACTCCGAATGTCATATGCGCGGGCGACGAGGGGGCTGTTCGACAGCTTCTTTCAATCTTACTCGATAACGCGTTTAAGTACTGTCCCGAAAACGGCGAAATATCGGTTTCTCTGCAAAAGAAGCATCGGGAGGTTCTTCTTACCGTAACAAATACCGCAGAAAACATCTCCGAGGAGCAGATCTCTTCTTTCACAGACCGCTTCTATCGCGGGAAGAACGCCGAGCAAACAAAAGGCTTTGGGCTCGGGCTTTCTATTGCGAAGGCGATCGTTGAAAACCATAAGGGTACTCTTACGGTTATATCTCAAGACAAGAATCGAATCAGCATCACTGCTACGCTAAGGTAAGGTAAACGGAGTTTCCGTTTGCCCTCCGATCCTATGAAATGAAAGGTGAAAAATATGAAGACACGCGCTATGCTCTCACTGTTCTTATGCGTCCTTTTTCTGCTCGCAGCCCTCGCCTCGTGTAATCCACGCTCACAGTCCACAGATGAAGGAACGAGCGGGGGAGACGGCTGCTTGGACGGCGAATGTGATGTCCCTACCGTTGACGAGGACGGAAATCAAGTTTATTCGATCGTTTCTCCTGTTGGATATAACGCGGTTGAAATGATCACGCAAGCCCCCAGGCTTGATACACTTGCGGGGAAGACCATTGCCCTTGTCGGCGGAAGCTTTATGGCAAGCGTCACGCATGCGGAGATCGAAAAATGCATCCGCGAGCAGTATCCGACTGCTAAGATCTATTCGTTCGGGGAGGTCGGATCGGGGGGGCCTTATTCGGTGTTCGGTCAGAGCCAACAGACGAAGAATTTCCAAAATAGACTAAAGGAGCTCGGCGTTGATGCCGTGATATCGGGCAACTGCGGTTGCGGATTGTGCACGACGAAGGAGAGTGGCTCCTCCATTGCCGCAGAATATATCGGGATCCCCACGGTGACCGTCGGCGCGCCTACGTTTATAGCGCAGATCCATTCGACGGGCGTCAACCGAGGTGTTCCCGTTTTGCGATGCGCTGAATACCCGGGAGCTTTTTCCTCACACTCGACCACCGAGCTGATAGAGAATGCGCGAAGGGTCGTGTTTCCTGCGATCGTGGATGCGCTCACGAGGGAGATCACCGAGGAGGAGATCGCTCTCTACGCAAATGAGGGAAAGCGTCCCTATGACGAGATCATATATTACGGAAGCTACGAGGAGATACAGGAATTCTGTAGGGTGAACGATTGGACAGACGGACTTCCGGTCGTGCCGCCTACCGATGAAAAAATAAAGGAATATTTGCGCTTCACACCGTATGAGGCAGACACGGTGCTGGGTACGTATGCGCTTGCATACAGAGAATGTACGGTATATACCGTAGCGGCAAATGCCGTAATGGCAGGTGTGCCAAAGGAGTTTATGCCGCTATGCATCGCTTTCGTCCAATGCCTTGAAAACGGCGAATGGCGCAGACCCCTTGCCAGCACACACGGATGGTCGCCTTATGCGTGGATCAACGGTCCCGTCGCAAGACAGCTCGGTATTGACCACGGACAGGGAATGATCAGCGAAGAGAACAATAAGGCTCTCGGGCGATTCCTTGATCTGGCTATGCTCAATATCGGCGGATACTACGTAAAGGAAAACCGAATGGGAACATTCGGATATCTTTCGCCGTGGACGTTCTCCGAGGATGAGGAGGCCTGTATGGCGATCGGTTGGGAGCCCTATCACGTGACGAAGGGGTATTCGCTGAACTCGAGTACGTTAACAGCCGCATCTGCGCTTCAATGGGGAAATAACGTGACGCCCGCTACGGACGACGCTGAGCAGATCATGACCCTGATGGCGTGGGATATTACCGAAAAACAGCAAAACGGTCTCGGAAATACAAACCCTCAGGTCTACCGAACGGTATTTATTACCGAATACGTGGCGAAGGATCTCGCGAAGCTATATTCCTCCAAAGGTGCATTGGAGGATGCGCTGATAGAGACCGCACGCAGACCTCTTTGGATGCGAGCGTACGCGCATTATTGGGCAAATACGGGAAGCCAGCAATTTGACAAGAGAACACTTGAGGAGCACTATCAGATGCTTCTCTCGGATAGCGCGGAGCTTGCTGAAATGACGGATACTCCCGATTGGCTGAAGGGTCTTATCGAGGATGACAAGATCATGACCATAGCAACTATGCTGAAGGGGCAGACACCGCTTCTCATTACGGGAGACACCGATCGCAACAAATTCCAGGTGATGCCGGGCGGCGGATATGTAACGATAGAGATAAAGCTTCCCGATAATTGGGATGCGCTTCTCGCACCTCTCGGATATGAGCCCCTAAGCAGCTTTTATCTTGAGGACGGAGGGGAACAGCAAAAACCCGATCAGGGCGGAAATGTCGGAGATTCGCCAATCGTGGAGACGACCGCATCCCTCCCCGACGGAACCTACCGAATGGTTCCCTCACTCGCACAGCTTACCGCAGGAGGCAGAGCGTATCTCGATTCTGACGGAACGATCCACTACCGGGAGGAAGGGAGCACCGTTACAAAAACCGTACCGATTTCCTCGCTGAAGGATCACGCTCTCGCGACGATCTTGCGCAGTTTATGTAATAGCTGCTCATTTACACTTTCCGCGGGAAAGGTAACAAGTATCATTCTTCGTCCGTCCACCTTGGCGCAGAAGCCTACGAGTGATCTTTCCGTGCTAACTGCAAGCGTGCTTCACGGAGTAGATATTACCGTCGCCGTGAACACAAAGCAGAGTATGTCTGCGGGCAACATCACGCCGAGCGGAGCAACACTTGTTCTGTCCCGGACCCTGACGTCCTTTCAGATCGATATGGACGGTCAAATGGAGCTGCACGAAAGCAGTACCGCAGGATTTCTTACGTTAAACGGAAGAACCGTTACGGTAAACGAGGCGGCAGAGCTCGGAAGCAATGCAAAGGTGATGGTAAAACTGTCGGGCGGAAAATACCGTATGCTGACCTTCGTTCTGAAAAGCGATAACACGCTTTCTGTGACCTATACCACCTCCGACGCTTAAAAAGATCCTATCGAATGAAGAGGAACTATACTATGAAGAAACGCTTATTCTGTCTTGTTGCATTGATCGCCTTGGTCGTGCTCCCGCTTACCGCCTGTCGGGGAGGAGAGGCGGATATCAACACAGCGGAGGGCGACATTTCGTTTGGGCAATTTTCTGCCGTCGATATGAACGGAAACCCGATAAACGAATCGGTGTTTTCAGATAAAAAGCTGACGATGATCAACGTGTGGGCAACCTTCTGCTCGCCTTGCATCGATGAAATGCCTGCACTTGCACGCCTCAACAGCGCATACGGAGAGGATTTCCGGATTATCGGTATCCCGCTTGACGTTGTCGACGGAAAGTATATTCCCGTCGAGAAAAATATAAGCGAAGCCAAAAGGATCATTTCCGAAACGGGCGCAAATTATATGCACATCGTTCCGTCAGGCTCGCTGTTTTATCTCCATCTGTCAGAGGTTCAGGTCGTTCCCGAAACAATTTTCGTAGACAGAAACGGAAAACAGATCGGCGACGTCTATCTCGGTGCAAGAAGCGAGAAGGAATGGGCGAGTATCATTGAACAGCTGCTCGGAAGTGTAGAATAAAAAGAGGGTGAGTCAATGCGAAACTGCATTCGACTCACCCTCTGAATGATATGTTGCGTATAATGCATCCCACCGTCCCGGCTCCAGCCCAAAGTTCTTCTTTTTATACGGAGAAGGAGAGATGTTGAACAGCCGAGACTCGCGGCATAGCCGCTCGCTTACGGCGGCAAGGTGTGTAATGATACGGAAGTTGAAGCAGCGCTTACACCTTGCAGAGAATTCGGCATTCCCCCGCTTCAGATAAAAAAGCAACCTTCAAAAGAAGGTTGCTTTTTCTACGGAGAAGGAGAGATTTGAACTCTCGCGCCGGAAAAACCCGACCTACACCCTTAGCAGGGGCGCCTCTTCGGCCTCTTGAGTACTTCTCCATTTTGTACTCTGCGAGTCGGCCTTTGCAGAAACTCGCAGGAATTATTATACCGCATTTCCTCTGAAAAGTCAAGGAGGAAGCCTGAAAAAGCGTCTGTTTATTTGTAAACAAATTGTGAATGCCCGAATGCGCTTGACAAAATCGTCGTTTTTCGCTACAATAGCAGTAGAGAATGACAGAAAAAAACGAAACGGAGCTTTTTTATGAACTTTAAGCAGACGACTCTTTGCTATATCGAGCGCGACGGCGCGTATCTGATGCTTCACCGAACGAAAAAGGAACACGATGAGAATCGCGACAAGTGGATCGGTGTTGGTGGGAAGCTTGAGTACGGCGAGAGCCCCGACGACTGTATGCGCCGCGAGGTTTTTGAGGAGACGGGGCTATGTGTGACCGACTACCGCTATCGCGGGCTTGTGACCTTCGTATCCGACGAGTATGGGACCGAGTATATGCACCTGTTTACGGTCTCGGGCTTTACGGGAGTCGTGAAGGAGTGTGACGAGGGCGAGCTCGAGTGGATTGAAAAATCGCGGCTTCTTACGCTCCCGATGTGGGAGGGGGATAAAATCTTTTTCTCGCTTCTCGACAGCAGCTGTCCGTTCTTCTCGCTGAAACTCGTATATAGCGGGGAAGTGCTTATACAGGCTGTGCTGGACGGGCAAGAGATCAACAGGGCGGGATTCTGAACTGTCTGCTTCGCGGTCAGCAGAGAGACCGAGAGACGATTACGATAAAACACTTTGACCCTGTGTGCTATGCACGGAGGCTCTTCTGTGACGAAAAAAGGAAGCATCCAAGGATGCTTCCTTTTTTACGTGGCATGAGGGATTCGAACCCCCGACCTTTTGGTTCGTAGCCAAATACTCTATCCAGCTGAGCTAATGCCACACGGAAGCTGCTAATCAGAGTCGAACTGATGACCTCATCCTTACCAAGGATGTGCTCTACCAACTGAGCCATAGCAGCATATTCCGGCGTCTTTTTCGAACGCTTGACTATTATAACACAATAGGGGTGGCTTGTCAATACCTTTTTTGAAAATTTTTTATTTTTTTCGGGAGGTGGGAGAAATTACCCCGTGCAGAAGGAAGCTTCGCCCCAAAATTTCAGAAAAGGCTCTGCCGACCGTATTGCGGTCGGCAGAGGGAGAGATCATTTCAGCTGCGAGACCGATTCGCGTAGGAGAATTGGCTCGAGATAGACGGGGCAACGATGGTGTAGACTTTGCCGTCCGTTTCGGTTGCAGTACGGCTGCCCTCCGCCAGGATAGGATCTCGATCGCATTCACGATGAGGGATTAGAAATAACTGACCTTTATGCGCTTTCCCATTTTTCTGAGACAGGAGGAGAGCTCCTCCACAAGGTTCATTTTGATGTTGAAGTTGATGGGCAGATCGGGGTTCTGATGTGCGGGATTGACCGCTCTGCCTACAAAAAAGTTGATGTCCGTCGCCTCCTCGAATAAGAGGCGGCTGATCAGGGATGCACCGTCCCTTTTAAAGCTCCAATCCTCATAAAGCTCGTTTTCGCCAAGGTAGTCCTTCGCGTACATCAGGACCTTATTCATCGTGATGACGCCCTCGGTAACGAGGTCGACGCCCTCGATGGATGCGATCGGTGGGATGTCGCTCCGCTCGAAATTCAGCGTAGCCTGTAGCGGCTTTCCGAGAAATTTCGCGGCGATCGTCGAGGTTGTTCCACCGCAGATGATGTGCTTTCCTTCCTTTGAGAAGAAGAGGGACATCATTCGGCTGTCGTCGTCACGGCTTGAAGGGGGACCAAACAGAATGTTCAGCGGCTCTCGTTTTCTGATCTTCACAACGCAGGCGGTGGTATCGTCTCCCGGTCTGTTGCCGTACAACCGTTCACACTCGTCAACGAGCATCGTCGAGAGGTTCTTTGCCGTGTATCCGCCTGCGACGAGGACCTGCATATAGTCCGCGATCTCGTCGCGTCCCCAGCCGAAGTTATACCGCCCGCCCATTCCCGCGTGGGGACAGCCGTCGCTCATTGCAATGAAGACGTCGTCCTCCTGCAGGCTGAGCGTGGATTTATAGATCTTCTTGCCGCCGATGTTGATCTCGGTCTTCGGATAATCGAAGAGATCGAAGTCGCGGAAGACGATCACGTGCGGATTGTCGTACTGAATGATCTCTGCAGTTTCGTTATTCAGAAGGTGCAGGATCGTAAAGGTGGAATACGCTACGCCGCGCACCGAGCATACGGGCAGGGTAGCGGCGATCGTAGAGACGCATTCCTCGATCGGAAGTCCTGCCGCCATCATCGTGGAGATGATCTTCGCGGTGAGGGTAGAGAGGATGCTTGCCTTTACACCGGAGCCGAGCCCATCCGCAAGCACGATGACGGTCGAGCTATTGTTTTCTTCGACGATGTCCACGTGGTCGCCGCAGAGCTCCTCGCCGACGTGATTGATACTTTTGTATCCGATATCTGCAAAAAGATCATTCATCGTCGATCGACTCCTTCAGCTTTGACAGCGCGATCTTGGTCTCTGCCGCCGTCTCACCGAGCAGGGAAGCGATCTCCTGCACGATGCGCATCTGCTTTTCAACAACGGTATCGGCGACCTCGACGGTCTTTCGGTTGATCCGAGCCTTTTTCTCGCGGTCTGCCTCCTCGTCCGTGATGTCGCGCATAATGCCGATGAGGAGACGGGCGTCGGGATCGTAAACGACGGTCTGCTCGACGTATTTCTTGTACTCTGCGAGATAGGTGCGCTGGTTCCTGACCGTTCTGCCGCCGCTTCTGACCTCTCTGTAGACGGTGGGATCCAGAATGCTTACGACGGGCTCGCCGAGCACGTCGGATGCTGCGCGGATGTTCATGATCTTACGCGCCGCCTGATTGATCTGCTGTACCTCGAGGTTTTCGTTCAGAACGATGAGACCGTTCGGCGAATTCTCGACGATGGTATCCGAAAAGCTCTCCGCTTTATCCTTGAGATAGGGAAGGCACATCGAGATCTCCGCCTTGCCCTGAATGATCGCGATCGCTTTTTCGCGGCAGGAATTGTAGCCGCACGAGCCGCAGTTCAGTTCATCTGCGGGCTTGGTCTTGCCCATCTGACGGAGCGTTGTTGAGATCTCCTCATCCGAGGGCATCGCAAGCTCATGCTCGATCCGCTCAAAGGTCTTCTTCAGCGCCGTCGGAGCGGGCTGATCGACCGCGAAATCGCGTTCACCCGCATAATCCGCGACCGTGATGTAATCCCTTACAGGGGAGGCATTGTGGTATTTTTCCATGACGGGGCCACCGATACAGCTACCCTCGCAGGCGGACATTTCGATAAAGCATTTCCGGATTCGTCCCGCCTCGATGTCCTTTAAGGCGGCGATGCAGTTCTCGACACCGTCGAGTGCGAGGTAGGTGTATCCGGGGGCGTCCTTCGCCATCGTTTTCAGCACACCGCCCGTGGTGGGGAAGAAGCGTGCGCGGCTTTCGGGCGTCTCGTCGAGTCCGTATTCAAGCTCGATCCCCTCGGACGCGAGCCACCCCGTCAGCTCCTCGAAGGTAAGAACGGCGTCGACGAGTCCCGCATAGTGCTCAGCCTCGTCCTTCTTTGCGACGCAAGGACCGATGAAGACCGTCCTTGCATTGGGGATCCGCCTTTTGATATCTGCGCAGTGCGCCTGCATCGGGGACATCACGTCCGCGAGGTATTCGAGCGCGGACGGGAAATGCTTCTGGATCAGAAGGTTGATCGAGTGACAGCAGGAGGAGATGAGGATATTCCGATCCTCCTCGCGCAGTAAACGCTCGTACTCGGTCTTTACGAAGGTCGCACCGATCGCAGTCTCCTCGACGTCCGAGAATCCGAACTTCTTCAGCGCGCGGCGCATCGATTCGATCCCGACGCCCTCGTAGTTTGCAATGAAGGAGGGTGCAAGGCTGACGACGACGGGATCGCCGCTCTGCAGGAGAACGCGCACCTGTTCCTTGCTGTCCACGATCTCCTTGGCGTTTTGCGGACAGACGACGAAGCAGTGACCGCACAGAATGCACTCGTTTCCGATGATGTGCGCCTGATTGCCCGAAAAACGGATCGCCTTCACGGGGCAGTTGCGGATGCACTTATAGCAGTTTTTGCAGTTTGATTTTTTCAGCGTCAAGCAGCTTCCCATCGCGCTCACCCTCTCTCTCTTTTCATTACGTCAAGTACATTCGTGCGGAAAAAATCGGGGAAGTCGTCGCGGGTGACACCGACGTGAACGTCATCGTTGAGCTGGACCGAGACGCCCGTACGACTGCATTTGCCGATACAAAAGCTACCGACGAGCACTACCTCGTTTTCGAGACCGTTTTCTTCTATGGCTTTTTCGAAAAGACGGACGATCTCCTGCGAACCTTTGAGGTGGCAGGAGGATCCGACGCATACTTGTACGATCATAATAGCTCTCCTGTTTTGAGAAGGCGGATAAAAAACTTTATCCGCCTGTAAAATAGAATCCGATGATTCGGTATACGTTATTCGGTTACAAGAGGGAGCACCCGTTCCCGGAAGAAGGCACGCGCCTCGCTTGCGCTGATCGCATAGCCCTCGTCGTTTATTTTTACGGACACGGTGCAGCTTGAGCAGGTGCCGAGGCAAAATGCCGCCGACACCGTCACGCGGTCATGGAGACCGTATTCCTCGATGAGATGCTGAAAGGTCATGATCACATTGTTCGCCCCATTCAAATGGCAGGCGGTTCCGATGCATACCGAAAGACAGATCATTATTTTTTCTCCTTTGCGTAGTCGACATGAAGCAGCTCGTGTGCCTTGCCCTTGATGATGTCCTGATATACGGTGTTCAGCACGGGGTTTTCTTCGCTTCGACGAATGCTGTAAAGAAGGTCGGTCTCGTAAAGTCCGGTTGCTCTTTCGCGCGCGCCGGTCCTTCCCGCGTAGGGCTGACCGCCGCCATTGACACAGCCACCGGGACAAGCCATCACCTCAATGAAGTCGAAGTGCTCGCCCGCCTTGATGCGCTCAAGCAAAGCGTCGGCATTGCCGAGGCCGCTGACAACTGCGATCTTCAGCTCCTTTTCGCCGTAGGGAAGCGTAAACTCCTTGAGTCCCCCGTTGCCTCTCTGACCTGCGTGTGCAAGCGAAAGACGCTCGAAGCGGCTCTTGTTCGAGGAGACGCGTCTGAGCACAGCCTCGGTCACACCGCCGGTCACGCCGAAGATGACGCCTGCACCCGACGTGGTGACGAAGGGCATATCGACTGCCTCGGGCTGAAGCTTATTGAAGATGATGCCCGACTCCTTGATCATCAGGATGAGCTCCTGCGTGGTGATCACGGCGTCTACGTTCGGACCGAGATCGGTTTTGAATTCCTCTCTGTCTGCCTCGAACTTCTTTGCGGTACACGGCATGACTGCAACGTGGAACATCTTCTTCGAGGACTTTCTGCTCTGATCCTTCAGGATCGCCGCCATCATCTGCATCGGAGAGCGGCAGGTGGAGACGTTCGGAAGGAATTCGGGGTACTTCTTCTCGCAGAACTGTACCCAGCCGGGGCAGCACGAGGTGATGAGGGGGAGCTTTTCGCCCGACTCGAGACGGGAGAAAAATTCCTCCGACTCCTCGAGGACGGTGAGGTCGGCACCGAGCGTGGTGTCGTAGACCTCGTCGAAGCCCATACGGCGGAGCGCCGCTACGATCTTACCGAACGCGTTCTCGCCCTCGGGGAGATCGAGCTCCTTGCCGAGTGCCACGCGAACTGCGGGTGCGATCTGAACGGAGGTCTTGACGTCGGGGTTGTCGATCGCCTTCCAGACCTTGTTGATGTCGTTCTTAACGACGATCGCGCCCGTGGGGCAAACGCTGACGCACTGACCGCATCCGACGCAGGGAGATTCTGCGAGCGGGATGCCGAAGGCGGTGCTGATCGTCATATTCGAGCCGCGGTGTGCGAAATCGATCGCACCGACGTGCTGGATCTCGTTACAAACGCGGACGCAGTCGCCGCAGAGGATGCACTTGCCCGCGTCGCGCGAGATGCAGACCGAGGATTCGTCTTCGCCCTTCGTCGACCTTGCGCGATTGGGGAAGCGGACGCCCTCGATGTTGAAGCGCATCGCGAGATCCTGGAGCTTACACTTGTTGTTGTTCTCGCAGACCGTGCAGTCGCGGCAGTGGTTCGCGAGCAGAAGCTCGAGGATGTTCTTGCGGTAACGGCGGAGGCGTTCGGTATTCGTTTTTACCGATGCGCCCGCCTTCGGGGGCGTCGAGCAAGCGGCGTCGAGCCCGCCCCATTCGTTCTCTACCATACACATACGGCAGGCGCCGTACACCGAAAGCTCGGAGTGGTAGCAGAAGGTCGGCATTTTGATGCCGATCTTGCGGCACAGCTCGAGAATATTCTTTTCACCTTCGATCTCTACGGGAATGCCGTCGATCGTCATATATTTCTTTTCACTCATTGACTTAAACCTCCTTGATCGCCTTGAACGGGCAGGTGCCGACACAGCTTCCGCAACGGATACACTTGCTGAGGTCGATCCGGAACGGCTCCTTTACCTTGCCGCTGATGGCGGAAACAGGGCAAGAGCGTGCGCACTTGCTGCAGCCCTTACAGAGCGCGGGATCGATGACGATCCGCTTCAGCTTCTGGCACGCGCCTGCGGGACAGCGCTTTTCGTAAATGTGCGCCTCGTATTCCTCGCGGAAATTCTTGATCGTGCTGACGACGGGCGAGGATGCGGACTTTCCGAGACCGCAAAGTGCGGTTGCGGAAATGGTGTCGGCGAGCTCGAGGAGCAGCTCGATGTCGCCGTCCTGTCCTTCACCCGCAACGATCCGTTCAAGGATCTCAAGCATTCTCTTCGTACCCTCGCGGCAGGGAACACATTTGCCGCAGGATTCGTTCTGCGTGAAGTTCATAAAGAAGCGTGCGACCTCGACCATACAGGTGTTCGAGTCCATCACGACGAGACCACCCGAGCCGATCATTGCACCGACCTTCTTCAGCGTGTCGAAGTCGAGCGGGAGATCGAGATGCTCCTTCGTCAGACAAGCACCCGAGGGACCGCCGATCTGGACCGCCTTGAATTCACCGTCGCCGCCCATACCGCCGCCGATGTCGAAGATGATCTCGCGGAGGGTCGTGCCCAT
This sequence comes from Eubacteriales bacterium, assembly GCA_045533845.1. Classification (GTDB taxonomy): domain Bacteria; phylum Bacillota; class Clostridia; order Oscillospirales; family CAG-272; genus JAZNOQ01. Next base: position 30,296 of record JAZSIN010000286.1, read on the forward strand.
CGGGACCTCGATAAGACCCGTGTTACGGATATTGCCCGTCAG
>JAZSIN010000110.1:0-2523 GCA_045533845.1 Eubacteriales bacterium
CGGTATCTTCGAGCTTCAGAAATACCTTGTCATCGCTCTGGCGATCATCTTCTACTGGTCCTCACTCTTCACACTCCTTTCCTACCTTGCCCGCGCGGTAAGACACGAGCTTGCGTGTGCACCCGATATCCGAATCCCCGCGCCCTTCTCGGGAGGAAGCGGCAACGACATCGGAATCATCTCGGATCTTGAAGACAACACGGGTATCACGATGCGCGGACTCTGGAGCGTAAAGCTGATCAAAAAGCTGATCATTCCTTCAATTCTCGCGGTTTTCCTTGTATTCTGGATATCAACGGGTATCGTCGAAATCGGAGCGGGACAGCACGGCGCACTCTACAATTTCGGAAAGCTCAGCTCCACAGCCCTCGAACCCGGACTCCACCTGACCCTCCCCTGGCCCTTCGGCAAGACCGTCATCTACAACACCGACGCGGTTTCCACCATGACCATCGGATATCGCTCCGACACCTCGGGAGACAACGTCTGGACGCAGACACACGGTTCTGAGGAATACGAGCTTCTGCTCGGCGGCGGCGAAGAGCTCGTCTCGATCAACCTCTGCATCGAGTACAAAATCAGTGACCTCAACGCATACCTCGTCAACTGCGCGCGCCCCGAGGCAATTCTTGAGGCAAGCGCATACGAGCTTGTTGCGGACAAGACGATCGTCACCGACCTCAACACTCTCCTTTCGACAGACCGCGAAAAATTCGCATCCGATTTTATGACCGATCTTACCGAAAAGATCAGCATACGCCAGACCGGTCTTGAGATCGTGAGCGTAGTGCTTGAAAGCATCCATCCGCCTCTTGGCATTGCGGATATTTACCAGAGACTCGTAAGCGCGGAGAACGAAGCTGCAACCCGTATTATGAATGCAGAAGCCTATGCAGCCGTACGCGTTCTTGAAGCCGAAACGCAACTCAACTCCGTAGTATCCTATGCCACAGCAGAACAGCTTGCAAAGATAGCGGAAGCTGAGGCTGAAGTTGCAGAATTCATGGCAAGCGTTGCAGCAGACAATACATATTCGGACGCTTACAGATACTATAAGTATCTTAACGCTATTACCAACGCTTACGGAAACGCAAATCTCATAATCATTAGTTCCGATATCGACCAGTCACGACTCATTTTCGGATCATTCAAAAACTAAGGTGATAAACATGAAAAAGAAGATAGATACAATCGAAAAAGAAACCGCCTCCATATCACGCGAACCTCGCGAGAAGAGCAGCCTCGGTATGCGCTTCCTCAAGGTATTCATTGCGCTGATCATGGTCGTTGCAATCACGTATTTCGGATTTACATTTGAAGTACGTGAGGGAAGCTGCGCTGTTGTTCTCCGCTTTGGAGCTCCCCGTGCGGAAATTGCCGAATCCGGACTTTACTTCCGCCTTCCCTGGCCCTTCGAGAACGTAGTTCAGTATGAAAACAGAATGCAGTATCTCGAATCGAACGCACAGGAAACCGTAACCAAGGATAAAAGAAACATTATCCTCACCTCCTACGTCGTATGGCAGGTCGAAGATCCCCTTCTCTTCCACAACAGCGTCGGCGCTTACGGCAGCACGGAGATCTACATCGACCAGCAGATCAGAAGTGCGACACAGAGTACAATGGGCGCTTATGAGCTGACCGAGCTCGTATCCCTCGACACCGAAAAGATCAAGACCGAAGAAATTCAGCAAAAGATCTTTGAAAAAGTCAAGGAAAACTGCGAAAAGAACTATGGAATCTCGATCGTCGACGTCAGCATCCTTCGCCTCAGCCTCCCCGATATTAACCTCCAAAGCGTTTTCGATCAGATGCGCCAGGACAGACAGACAGACATTGATACCATACTTGCAAATGCAGAAAAAGAAGCAAGCCGCATCACAAATGAGGCTGAAGTCAAAGCCGAGGAAATAATCGCCAAAGGCACCAACGAAGCCGCGCAGATCAAGGCAGATACCGAAAAGGCAGTCGCGCAGATCTATGCAGAAGCTCAGGCGGCAAATCTCGAGCTCTTCATGTTCCTCAAGAGTCTTGATACTCTTGCCGCATCCGTAAACTCAGGTACGGTTGCCATTCTCAGCACCGATGACTATCCCTTCACCGCTCTCAGGGATTATTCGGATATGCTTGAAACCGAGGATGACGAAATCATAATCCAAAATCTTTCCGATATTCTCGCACAGATGAACGAAACCGACAGACAGACGCTTATTGACGCCATCGGCAAGCTTCTCGAAGAAGCCGCAAAGGGTAACGCACAATGAAAAAGAACCTTTTATTTGAAGACATCCTGCGAACGGTGTCGCGCTATTTTGTCGTGATAATCATCGCCGTGGTCATCATCATCGCCTGCTCGGGAATCAGATTCATCAAGAGCGGCGAATCGGCGATCATATTGCGATTCGGCAAGATAGTGGGCGATACTCGCGAGGAGCAGGTCCACGATGCGGGCGTACTTTTCGCCTTCCCCTACATCATCGACGAGGTCATCACCGTCCCCGTCGGCTCCGTCATGGAGCAGAG
>JAZSIN010000309.1:0-9088 GCA_045533845.1 Eubacteriales bacterium
CCCTCCATCGCTTCACCAAGGCGCAGTAGAAGATGACCCGCGCGGCAAGACCCGACAACTTCTACAAGAAGGCCTTTGCAACGGCAGGCGTCCGCCTCTGTCTGAAGACCGACTCGAGCCGTTTCAGCTTTGACTTTATCCTGACTCCCGCGTCAAGCCGGCAGTACGCGTACTTTGACGTTTACGTAAACGGCGCACTTGAGAAGCACTTCGGCGCAGAGGGCAATTCGATCACGCGCGGCTCTGCAACCCTTCCCCTCCCCGAGGGCGAAACAACGCTTGAGATCTTCTTCCCGTGGTCCTTCGGCGCACAGATCTCGAACGTCACGATCGACGACGGCGCAAGCCTTGAGGGTCTTACCCGTTCGAAAAAGATGCTCGCCTTCGGTGACTCGATCACCCACGGCTACGACGCCATCTACCCCTCTCTCTCCTACGCCTCCCGCCTCGCATTCCTTCTCGACGCGGAGCAGGTAAACAAGGGCATCGGCGGCGAGAAGTTCTTCCCTGCTCTCCTCGATGAGAAGGATTCCTTCGATCCCGATTACATCACGGTTGCATACGGCACGAACGACTGGAACAGCAAGATGATCTCGCGCGAGACCTACGAAAAGAACTGCCGCGCCTTCTACACCCGTCTCTCCGAGCTCTATCCGAACGCGAAGATCTTTGCGGTAGCACCGATCTGGCGTCTCGACGAGAACCGCTCGAACAGCGGCTTCGGCGCTCCGCTCACCGAGGTATATCCCATTTTCCGTGAGGTCTGCGCGTCGCTCCCGAACGTCACATTCGTAGACGCACACAACTTCGTTCCCCACAGAAAAGAATTCTTTATGGATCTGCGCCTCCATCCGAACGATTTCGGCTTCGGACTGTACGCAGATGCACTTTATAAGGAAATCGTCAAGCATATTTAAGCGCTCAACACAAAACAAAAACAAAAGCATAGGGGATGAGTACACGCTCATCCCCTTTTTCATTCTGTTTTACCCGCGGTCGACCTCGATCACGGCATAGTGATTCGGGAAGGCGGCGAGGATGACCTCTGAGATCGTCCGCTTTAATTCGTCGTCCGAAAGCTTCAGCTCAAAGGGTGCCTGCACGTCGAAGATCAGATTCGTGTGTGACTCGCCCGCAACGAATCGGAAATCGTGAACGTGGAGCGAGGGATCGATCGCGTGAACGATCCCGATCACGCGCGCACGCATATCGTTCACGAGCTCGTCGTCGGTCACGATCGGGTCCATATGGACCGTCGCCTCGATCCCGAGCGCGCGAAGCTCCTTCTCGATGTTGTCGATCACGTCGTGAGAGCGGTAAACGTCCACCGCACCGTCGACCTCAACGTGGAAGGTTGCGAAGACCTTACCGGGTCCGTAGTTGTGGATCAGCATATCGTGAAGCCCAAGCACCTCGGGATACTTCCCCGTTTCTTCGCGAATGATCCCGATAAGCTCGTCGGTCGGTCCCTCTCCGAGGATCGCGTCCTTTGCCTCCATCAGGATCTTGAAGCCTGCGATGGCAACAAGCACCGAAACGGCAATGCCCATCACGGCATCAAGGCTGAACGGAAGGGCAATGAAGCGGGAGACCACGAGTGCGACGAGAACTACACCCGTTGCCACCGCGTCGGACAGGCTGTCTGCTGCAGTCGCACGCATAACGGTCGAATCAATCCTTTTCGCAACGCTTCTGTTAAAGAAGGAGAGCCAGAGCTTGACGAGAACCGACACGGAAAGCACGATCACGGCGGGGATCGAAAAGGCATCGTCCGCAGTACCGCCCGTAAGCTTCGTGATCGATTCGGTAAATAGCTCGTAGGCAATGAAGAGGATCACGAGGGATACCCCGACCGACGCGACGTACTCGATCCGCGCGTGTCCGAAGGGGTGATGACGGTCTGCGGGCTTTGCCGCGATGCGGAAGCAGACGAGCGAAACGATCTGCGAGCCCGCGTCGGAGAGATTGTTAAAGGCGTCCGCCTGAATCGACACCGAGGCGAGCAAAAAGCCGAACACAAACTTTCCCACAAACAAGAGTACGTTCAGAATGATCCCGACGATGCTGACGAACGTTCCGTACGAGCGCCGCACGATCGGATCCTTGACGTCTCTGTAATTCGGAACGAAGATCTTCAGTAAAAGCGTAGTCATAAATACTCCAAAATCAAGCTTGTTTTTCCTTCGAGCGAAGGACCTCCTCGGCGGCAGAAAGTACGCCGATCTTACCGCTGTGATAGGTCAGACCGCCCTGCAAGAAGGCAGTATAGGGCGGGCGAAGCGGTCCGTCTGCCGACAGCTCGATCGAAGAGCCCATCGTAAACGCTCCCGCCGCCATAATGACCTCGTCTCCGTAGCCGGGCATTGCCCACGGCTCGGGGGTGACGTACGCGTCGACGGGTGAGCCCGCCTGAATGCCGCGGCAGAAAGCGCACAGACCCTCGGGAGAGCCCATAATGACGGTCTGAATGATGTCGTCACGCGGCACGTCGTAGCGCGGCTCAACCACGTAACCGAGCTTCTCGAAGATATACGAGGCAAGAAGAGCCGTCTTCAGTGCCTCCGCCGTCGTATGCGGCGCGTAGAAGAGTCCCTTATAGAGGCTCTTGTTCTGCCCGAGCGTCGCGCCGACCTCGGTTCCGACGCCCACCGATGTCAAGCGGTAGGAGCAAAGCTCGACCGCGCGGCGGCTTCCCGCGATATAACCGCCCGTCTCTGCCATTCCGCCACCGGGATTCTTAATGAGCGAGCCAATGATCAGGTCTGCTCCGACCGCTGTCGGCTCGACCGTGTCGGTAAATTCACCGTAGCAGTTGTCAACGGTTACGACGGCGTCGGGCGCGATCACCTTAACACGCCGCACGAGTTCTCCGATCTCCGCGACCGAGAGGGTCCTTCTGTTGAGATACCCCTTCGAGCGCTGCACGAAGACCATCTTTACCTTTTCCTTGTTTTCTCTGAGATACGACTCGATCGCGGGAAAATCGAAGGTCTTCCCGTCTACGAGATCGATCTCATGATAGTGAATGCCGAAATCGCGGAGCGAGCCGTTTCCGGGCGTTCCCGTAATACCGATGACCTCCTCAAGGGTGTCGTACGGCTTGCCCGCCACCGAGATCATCGTGTCGCCGGGACGGAGGATACCGAACAGCGCGATCGTGAGCGCGTGCGTGCCGCTGACGATGGTATGACGGACGAACGCCGATTCCGCCCCCATCACGTCTGCAAAGATCTCGTCGAGTGTGTCTCTGCCCTTATCGTCGTAACCGTAGCCCGATGTGCTTTCGAACATCATATCCGACACGCGGTGAGACGCAAAGCTATCCATTACCTTCTTTGTGTTTTCAAACGCGATCCTTTCGATCCGCCGAAACTGCTCACTGAGCGCTTCCTCCGCCTCGTCTGCGAGCGCGAGGAGCTCTTTTCTGAATTCCATATTCTCAATCCTTCGCTGTAAATTTTATCCCCAATATTTCCGATCAAGCGAACGGAATTGGATCGCCTCCGCAATATGCGCCGAGGTGATGATCTCGCTTCCCGCGAGATCTGCGATCGTACGCGCAACGCGCAGGATACGGTCGTGTCCGCGCGCCGACATTCCGAGGGTTTCGTACGCCGACCTGAGAAGTGCCTGCGCACCTTCGTCAGTCTTGCAGTAACGGTGGATCGCCGCGGCGTCAAGCTGTGCATTACAGTAGATGCGCGAGCCGTTTTCGCGGTCCACCGCCATACGCCGCGCGGCAAATTCCCGCGCCGCAGTCACGCGCTCTCTGATCACTGCGGAGGACTCGGAGTGCGTGTCCTCGGCGGAAATCTCATCAAAGGAGAGCGACGGAAGCTCGATCTGAATGTCGATTCGATCGAGCATCGGTCCCGAGATGCGGGAGATATACCGCTTGACCTCCTCGGGACGGCAGGTGCACTTCCGCGTCGCGTGACCGAAATATCCGCATCTGCACGGGTTCATTGCTGCAACGAGCATAAACGAGCAGGGATAGGTCACACGTCCGTTTGCGCGCGTGATCGTCACCCGTCTGTCCTCGAGCGGCTGACGAAGCGCATCGGTGACAAGCTTCGGGAATTCGGGCAATTCGTCGAGAAAAAGCACGCCATTGTGAGCGAGCGAGGCCTCTCCCGGGAGCGGATTCGCGCCACCTCCGACGAGGCTGACAACCGACATCGTGTGGTGCGGAGAGCGGAAGGGTCTGACCTTCAGAAGCGACGAGGTCTCGGGCAGAACGCCCGCAACCGAATGGACCTTCGTCGACTCGATCGCCTCTGCCGAGGTGAGGGGCGGCAGAATACCCGGAAGACGCTTTGCAAGCATCGACTTACCCGTTCCGGGAGGCCCGATCAGTAGGATGTTATGTCCGCCCGCCGCCGCGATCTCCATCGCACGCTTCGCCATATACTGCCCGCGCACATCGGAGAAATCGACACTTTCCGTGCTTTGTCCCGCCGCGTATACGAGAGGTTCTTCGGGCGTCAGCCGCTCGACGCCGTTCAGGTGGCGCACGAGGGATGCGACGTTGTCAACACCGTAGACCGTGATCCCCTCGACTGCCGCCGCCTCACGGGCGTTAGAGCGCGGAAGATACAGCTCGGTCAGCCCCGCGTCACGTGCGGCTACGGCGAGGCAGAGCGCACCTCTGACCCCGCGCAGCTCCCCCGACAGGGAAAGCTCTCCGACGAAGCAGAATTTCGAGAGATCGAGATCGTACCGCACGACGCCCGCGCAGTGCAGGATGCCGAGCAGGATCGCAACGTCAAAGCCGCTCCCCTCCTTCTTTCGGTCGGCGGGAGCGAGGTTTACCGTATAGGAAAGCGTCGGCATCTTAAAGCCGCTGTTGACGCAAGCGGTCCGAACGCGCTCCTTTGCCTCCTTTACGGCGGCGTCGGGAAGTCCGACGAGCTCGAGCTGCGGAAGCGTCGGCTGACCGTCACACTCCACCGAGACAAGAAACCCGTCGATGCCGGCAAGTCCGGCGCTGTATAACGTAGATAGCACGTCTCTGTATCCTCCGTACGTTAAAATCAAAAGTCTGTTATTTCACATCCACCGTTCGCGCAACGGTAACGGGAACGACACGATCCACACCGCACCCGTAGAGAGGCTCTGCGGCGACCCGAAGGCTGCTTCCCGTCGTCATCACATCGTCGATGAGGAGAACGGTTTTTCCCGAAAGCACGGGCGCGCCCTTCAGTCGAAACGCTCTTTTCAGGTTCGAGAGCCGATCCTCTCTGCCGAGCAGCTTTTGCTCTCGCCCGTCACGGTGGCGCGCAAGAAGCACCCGAAGCTCACATCCGATCGAATCTGCAAGCTCCTCGGCAAGCAGCGCTGCCTGGTCGAAGCCGTTTTCGCGCACCGCACGCCTTCTGCGCGGAAGCGGCGTGACGATCACGTCCTCTGTCCGGATCCTCTCTGCACGAAGAAGATCGCGAATGGGCCTAGACATCTCCCGCGCGAGAAACTCGAACGACAGCCTGTTCCGCTCGGACTTCACGGAATAGATCAGTCTGTCGGTCGCGGTCGTGCCTCCTAAGCGATACGCCGAAAGAAAGATCCCGTCGCGGATCCCGAATTCTTTCAGCAGGGGCGGTAGGCAGACACAATCGAAGAAGGAGAGACCGCAGTCCTTGCACCGTTCGCGCTTCTCTTCCTCCCACCGCCTGTGGCAATCCGCGCAGAACGGTGCGTCGCGCAAGGCAGACAGCCGTTCCCCGCAGGCGGGGCAGATGGGCGGAACGATATAGTCCCTTATGAAGCGGAAGACCGTCCGTCGTATCCGCGCCTTATTCGGATTCATAGTCCGTCGGTCGTCCGCGCGCGATATACGAGTCCCGTGTAGCGCATCGACTGACGGTTATTCTTCACCATCGATTCGATAATGTCCGCTCTGCCGACGATGATAACGCGGCGGGATGCACGTGTCACCGCAGTATAAAGAAGATTTCTCGTAAGAAGCATCGGAGGCGCCGCATACGCTGGCATAATGACCGTCTGGTATTCACTGCCCTGACTCTTATGCACCGTCACAGCGTACGCGTGGTCGAGCTCGTCGAGGAGAGAAAAATCGTATTTTGCTGTACGGTCGTCGAAGAGGATAGTCATCTCCTGCTCAAAAAGGTCGATCGACTCGATGACACCGATGTCGCCGTTGAAGATCCCCATTCCCTCTCCGTCGGGTCTTTCCCAGAAGATATCGTAATTGTTTCGGATCTGCATGACCTTGTCGCCCTCGCGGTAGACGCGGTCACGGAAGCGGTATTCCTTCTTTTTTCCGTCGGGAGGATTGAGCTCCCTCTGAAGCAGGATATTGAGCGCGTCGGTCCCACTCTCTCCTCGTCTCGACGGCGTGATGACCTGGATCCCGTCCGCGACCGCTTTGCCATACGCCTTCGGGAGGCGGTTTTTACAAAGATCGGCGACGGTATACGCGATTTCCTCGTCACTGCTGCGCGAAAGGAAGAAGAAATCGTTGTTCTTGACCGAAAGGTCGGGCATCTCGCCATGATTCACCGCGTGCGCATTCGTAATGATCAGGCTCTCGCCCGCCTGACGGAAGATCTCGGTAAGGCGCACCGTCGAGAAGGATTCCGATGCGATGAGGTCGGCAAGCACGTTCCCTGCGCCGACCGAGGGAAGCTGATCGGCGTCCCCGATCAGGATCACGCGCGCCCCGGGCTTCACCGCCTTCAGAAGCGCACACATGAGGGCATTATCGATCATCGAGGACTCATCGACGATCACGACGTTTTCGTCGAGCAGATTCTTTTCGTCCCGTCCGAACACGACGCGTCCGTCATCCCGCCGTCCCTCGACGTTTTTGCGGTCGACGCCCATTTCGAGCAGACGGTGGATGGTCTTCGCCTCCTCCGAGGTCGATTCGGACAGCCTCTTTGCCGCCCGTCCCGTCGGGGCGCAGAGCGCCACCTTCAGTCCGATCCGGGAGAAAACGCTGAGAAGTGCGCGCACGACCGTCGTTTTACCCGTACCCGGTCCTCCCGTCAGGATCATCACGCCCGACGAGAGCGCATCGAAGATCGCCTTTCTCTGAAGCACGGCGTACCTGACCCCGCTCTCCCGCTCTTCCTTTTCGATGAACAGCGCAACGTCCTCGGTGCTGATCGCAGGACACAGCTGATCAAGAAGCCTCAGCTTCCGCGCGATATAGCCCTCCGCCGCGTATGCATAGTGATCGTAAATATACCGTACGCCGTCGATGGTAAGCGCGTCAACGCCCTTCTCCTCAGAGAGACTAAGTAAAGCCGCGCGGCTCTCGTCCTCGGTCACGCCGAGCAGTTTCGCGGACGCCGCGATCAGCTTTTCCTCGGGAAGGCAGACGTGACCGTTCTGCATTCCGTTCTGCACGAGCACGTAGCGGATCCCACTCTTCAGTCGCTCGGGACTGTTCCCCGCGATCCCGTTTTCGGCGGCAAGGCGATCCGCCTTTTCAAAGCCGATCCCGTCGATCTCATCGCAAAGGCGGTAGGGGTTCGACTTCGCCACGTCAACGGCATTTGCACCCCATTTTTTATAAATACGAACGGTGAGTGCCGCTCCGAAATATTCGCGGAAATAAAGCATCGCGCTCCGCATGCCCGACTTTTCTCTGAAGTCCTCCGAGATCTGCTGCGCGAGCTTTCTCGAGATCCCCTTGATATCGGCAAGCCACTCGGGGTGATGCTCAATCACGTCGAAGGTATCCGCTCCGAATTCGCCGACGATGCGCCGCGCGAGCGTCGGACCTACGCCCTTGACCGTTCTCGACGAAAGATAGCGAAGAATCGACGCCGTGTCTGCCGGAAGGTTCTTTTCAAACTGCTCGACGCGGAACTGCCGCCCGTACTTCGGGCTGAAGCCCCAGCGTCCGTAGACCGTCAGCTCGTCGCCCACTGCGATCAGGGGCAGGGTCCCGAGGACGGTGATGACCTCGTCGCGGAAGGCGCCATCATCCTTGGCGGGCTCCTCGTTTGCGCGGTGCTCGACCGCGTATTCGTCAACGCCGAAGTCACAGATCGCGAACCCCGTTTCGTCGCTCGAAAAGACGATACGCTCGACCGTGCCCGAAAGGCGCACGAGACCCGACGCGTCGGTATTCATCCCGCTCTGCTCTCTTGCTTCCCGCATCGCGTATCCTCCCTTCTTTTTTTCAAAAAGCAAAAGCGAACCCAACACAGTCCTCCGGCGTATACTGAAACGGAGGTGACGAAAATGGGTGAACTGATTTCCTTTATGCTTCTTTCTGTCCTTGCCGTGTTCGGGCTGTACTGTCTCGTCCGTCTTATCTGGGAGAGCCGCTACACCCCGCAAGGTCTTCAGGTCTCTCTGACTCTTTTCACGCGCGAGGACGTACGCGCACTCCCCGATCGGATCCGCGAGGTCTATTCCCGCCTGTCGGTCCCTGCAGGCGACCTTCTCGTCCTCGTCCCCGATTCTCTGTACGGGGATCCTGTAGCGAGAGAGGATCTCGACGCCATCCTCACGGGATACAATGTCGAGCTTATCATTTTTTCGCTTTCCGACAGGGACTGACGTGACTACCTTAAAACAAAGAGACAAACCGCCCGCTCGGCACCCCCCATCCTTTGACGGGAAAAAGCCGAGCGGGTCTTTTTTATTTCTGCCTTACAGAAGCTCTGCGCGGAGGAGGGGTGCAATGTCTCTCTTCTCCCACGGGAGGTCGAGATCCTCTCTGCCCATATGTCCGTATGCCGCGGTGTCGCAGTAGATCGGACGGCGCAGGTCGAAGCGATCGATGATTGCCGCAGGGCGAAGATCAACGTAACGGAGCACCGCCTCCGAGATCTTTTCCTCTGCCACCTTCGCAGTGCCGAAGGTATCGATCATGACCGATACGGGCTTGGCAACGCCGATCGCATACGCGATCTGAACCTCGCATCTCGAAGCAAGACCTGCCGCAACGACGTTCTTTGCAATATAGCGCGCCGCGTAGGATGCCGAGCGGTCGACCTTCGTCGGATCCTTACCCGAGAATGCACCGCCGCCGTGGCGGGAATATCCGTCGTAGGTGTCGACAATGATCTTTCGGCCCGTGAGTCCCGGGTCTCCCGCAGGACCGCCGACG
>JAZSIN010000115.1:0-7475 GCA_045533845.1 Eubacteriales bacterium
CGCACCTTGCCGCCGTAAGCGAGCCGTAGGCGAGTCTCGGCTGTTCAATATCCGGCCATCCCAGATCAAAAAGAGGACACCACTCGGTGTCCTTCTTTTGATCTAAGATGGTCTTGGAAGCAGAACTGTGCAAGGTGCAAAATACCCGTACGCGCTCCGCTCGGCTCATCGCACCTTGCCGCCGTAAGCGAGCCGTAGGCGAGTCTCGGCTGTTCAAATCCGGCCATCCTCCTTCTCCGCAGCTTCTACTATTTCTTGACATATCGGCGATCCCGTGCTATAATAGAGGCGGTGAAGGTGTGAAAAAACGAAAATTAACCAAGAAGAAACCAAAGGGAGATACACGATGAAACGATACATCACTCTGCCGAATATCCTCTTTTTTCTCCTGCTCTGCTTTTGCTTTAACAGTTTCCTCCTCGTAAAGCTTTCGCCGCACCTGCTGTTTTTGATCATTCCACTTTTTCTTTTACTGAATATTCTACCGGGCATACGGCCTCGCGGCACAAAAAAGCTGCGCATCAAGCTGTGTAACCACGGCACAGCCGTCCTTACGCTCTTCACCCTTTCGCTGATCCCCTCTCTGATCTTTCACGTGATCCTTGCGTTCCGCTTGCTTCCGGACTCGTACCTCGATCTTATCTTCAGCGCGCTTTACTGCATCCTTTTGTCTTCCTTGATCTTTTGGAACGGCATTATCTCTGTATACTGCTCCTCGACGCAAATGGGCATCAAATGGCGTGTGATCGGCGCTTTGTGCGGTATGATCCCGATCCTGAATCTGATCGTTCTGACGAAGATCATCGGGATCACGTCTGAGGAGGTCGAGTTTGAGATTGAAAAGGAGCGCGTCACCTCAGACCGGGCACTCGCCGAGATCTGTAAAACGAAGTATCCGATCGTCCTTGTTCACGGCGTGTTTTTCCGTGACAGCAGGATATTCAACTATTGGGGCAGAGTCCCGCACACGCTGAAATTACACGGCGCGACGATCCACTACGGACAGCATCAGTCTGCGTTGACGGTAAAGGAAAGCGCGAGAGAGCTGACCGCGAGGATCAAGCTGATCGTAGAGCGCTCGGGCTGTGAGAAGGTCAACATCATCGCGCATTCCAAGGGTGGGCTCGATTGCCGCTACGCCATATCGGAATTCGGACTTGCGCCCTACGTCGCCTCTCTGACAACGATCAACACCCCGCACAGAGGCTGTCTGTTTGCAGAAAAGCTCCTGCACGCGATGCCGGAAAAGGTCAAAAACAACGTTGCGACCGCCTACAATACCGCATTTCGCGCGATCGGAGACGAAACGCCCGATTTCCTGGCGGCAATTACCGATCTGACGGCGGAGGCCTGCAAGCGACTGAACGAGCAGCTCTCCTTCCCCGAGGGGATCTATGCCCAAAGCGTCGGATCGGTCATGGGCCATCCGAGAAAGGGGCAATTTCCGCTGAATCTGTCCTATCGCTACGTGAAAAGCTTTGACGGCGAAAACGATGGGCTTGTCGGCGAGGGCTCGTTCGCCTTTGGCGAAAAATATACCCTTCTGCGCACCGACGGCAATCGCGGCATATCGCACGGCGATATGATCGATCTGAACCGCGAAAACATCCGCGGCTTCGACGTCCGCGCCTTTTATACCGAGCTTGTCGAGGATCTCCGTCAGCGCGGGCTTTGACGTTTTTAAGAAAGGAGCTCCCTATGCCCATACCGACCGAATACTTGCTCTTACTAATTGGCATTGCCGCTGTGATCCTTGCGGTCATCATATACAGCATCAGCAGATCAAAGGATCGCACTCGTCTCAATCGTGACACAGAGCAGGAAGGATGCGACACCGAGCGTGACCGTCATGAGGCGCTCTTTGACGAGGCCTGCGATGCCCTTCCGAATCCCGAGGAGATCCCGCTTGTCGAGACCCACGTTTCGGTCGAAAGGATGGAGTGCGGCGTCTACGTCGCGGGGTACAAGTCCCCGCACAGCTATATGACCTTTGTTGTGAAATTCCGAACGGACAGCGGCGAGCTGCTTGAATTCGGGGTGGAGGAGGAGCTCTATCTTTCCCTCTCCGAGGGGCAGACGGGAACGCTCGGAACGCTGAACGGCTTCTTCTATGGCTTTGTTCCGGACGAGGAGGACGGCTCTCCCGCGGCATCCGAGGAGGAACCCGCGGAGCCCGAAGATACACCCGACTTATAAAACCATCCCCCGAGTAAACCTTTACAGAGGTTCGCTCGGGGGATTATTTGCGTGCGTCCGAACACCCGTTTCGTCCTCGATCGTCGCCTTCAGGCTCCGACCGACACACGCGGCGCGTTCTTTCTCCATTTCGACGGCGCTCGGTGCAACTATTTTTATGGGAATGCATATGCAGTCCTTTTTTTATTATCTGTTCCTCCACGTCTTCACCGAGAAGAGGATGAGGATCGGGAAGATCTCGAGGCGTCCCGCGAGCATATCGAAGATCAGAACGAGCTTCGACAGGACGCTGTAGTTTGCAAAATTCCGCATCGGGCCGACCTCGGCAAAGCCGGGGCCGATGTTGTTCACACACGAGATAACCGCCGAGATATTTCCCTCAAGCGAAAAGCTCGCTTCAAGCGAAAGAAGGAGAATGCTCACGACCGTGATCATCACGTACGCCGCGAGGTAGGCATTCGTATTGACGAGGAGACGCTCGCTGACGGCGTTCCCGTTGTTTTTGACCACGGTCACGCGGCGCGGGTGCATGATCTCTACGATGTTACGGCGTAGATTCTTGAAAAGCAGAAGCACGCGGGAGCATTTAAGACCGCCGCCCGTACTGCCCGCGCACGCGCCAACGATCATAAGACCGAGCAGGATCGTTTTCGAGAAGGTCGGCCAAAGGTCGAAATCGACCGAGGAAAAGCCTGTCGTCGTGATGATGCTTGCGACCTGAAAGGCGGAGTGGCGGATCGTTTCCCCGACCGTGTCGAATCTGCCGTAAAGATTCCACGTGATCAGCGCGATCGCACCGAAGACGAGTCCGAGATAGAGGCGAAGCTCCTCGTCGCGAAGAACGTTTTTGATTCCGCCGACGAGCAAAAGATAGTAACAACTGAAATTGATACCAAACAGCAGGATAAAGACTATCGTGACGATCTGAATATACGCGCTGCAGCTTGCCATACTGTCGTTGTAAACGCTGAAGCCGCCCGTCCCCGCCGAGCTGAACGCCGTGCAGAAGGAGTCAAGCACGCCCATTCCACCAAGTAGCAGCAGGATCACGTTGACGACGGTCAAAACGATGTAGATGAGATAAAGAATGAGTGCGGTCTTCCGCATACGCGGAACGAGCTTCCCGACGTCAGGTCCCGGGCTTTCCGCGCGGAGGAGGTGGACGGTGAAGCCCGTACCGCGTCCCTCTCCCGACGTGAAGGCGAGAAGGAAGACGAGCACGCCCATACCGCCAAGCCAATTCGTGAAGGAGCGCCAGAAAAGGAGACTTTTCGGGAGCGCCTCAACATCCGCTATCACCGACGATCCCGTCGTGGTAAAGCCCGAAACGATCTCGAACAGCGCGTCGACGTAGTGCGGGATTTCCCCCGAGATTACAAACGGAAGGCAACCAAGGAGACTTAAGACGACCCAGCTGACGCCGACACAAACGAGTCCCTCCTTCGCATTGAACGCTGAGGGCGCACCGCGGCAAACGAAAAAGAAGATACCCGTGACGAGTGTGACCGCAAGGAGCGTCACGAGAAAGCCGATAAGCGACGCAGTCTCCTTAAGAAAGAGGGCGATCAGAAGCGGCGGAACGAGGAAGATCCCCTCGATCGATAGAATGCGGGCAAAGAAAAGCCCGATCATTTTATAGTTCATACTCTGCCTCCGTCAAAGGAAGATGTCGTTCAGCTGACGGACGATCTCGCCGCCGCTTGTTACGACGACGACCGTATCCCCGACCGAGAAGCGCGAATCGCCGTTCGGGAGGGTCGCAGACGATCCGTGCAGGATGCCTGCGATGAGAACGTGCTCCGAGAGACGAAGCTCCTTCAGAGGGACGCCGCAGTTCTTCGTATTTTCGTCAACGAGGAACTCGACCGCCTCAACCTGTCCGTCCGCGATCGAATGCACCGAGAGCGCCGCGCCGCTTTGATTTTCAAGCGCACGGACATAGCGCACGATGTCGTCACAGCAGAGGTCGCGCGGGCAGATGACGCTGCCGATGGAAAGCTCGTCGATCAGTCCTTGATTGTACTCGGTCCCGCCGAGCTTCGTAATGACCTGCGGAACGCCGCGGCTGCTCGCGTAGAGAGAGAAGACCATATTGAGCTCGTCCGATCCTGTGAGTGAAATGAAGGCGTCGTATTCCGACAAGCTGTCGGTCTCAAGGAGCTCCTCGTTCGGGCGGTCGCCCATAATGACGCTCGCCTTCGGCAGACGCGCCGCAAGCTCACGGCACCGCTCGGGATCCTTTTCGACGAGTTCGACCCACACACCAAGCTTCTCGAGCGACTTCGCGAGGTAATACCCGGTCGTTCCGCCACCCGCAATCACAACACGTCGTGCGCGGCGAGTGATGATGCCGAGATTTTTCAGCAGAAGCGTCAGCACCTCGGTCGGTGCGGTGACGAAAACGCGGTCACCTGCGAGGAGCTTACAGTTCCCCTTCGGGGCGATCGGCTGTCCGTTCCGAAGAATTGCGCAAACGAGCACGCGGCATTTGACCACACCGTTCAGCGCCGAAAGCGCCACGTCGCACAGGGGGCTGTTTTCGTCGATCCTCAGCTCGACGATCTCGGTCCTCCCCTTCGCGAAGGTCTCGCGGTGAAGAAAGCCGGGGTATTTCAGAAGCCGCTCGATCTCGATCGCCGCCTGACGCTCGGGGTTTACCGTCATGGAAAGCCCGAAGACGCCGTGCATCTCGTGAATCTGGTCGGTATATTCGGGGTTCTGGATACGCGCGATCGTATGGATATGCGGATTCATCGCAACCGCCGTGGTGCAGCACAGAAGGTTGATCTCATCCTCTCCCGTAACGGCGAGAAGAAGATCGGCATTCCGTACACCTGCCTGCCCAAGCACGGGCATCGCGGCGCAATTGCCCACCACCGCCATTACGTCGTACAGCTCGCTGCTCCTTTCGAGCGCGCTCTTATCGGTATCGATCACAGTCACGTTATGTCCTTCAGCCGTGAGATGCGCGGTCAGGGTCGCTCCGACTCGTCCGTCTCCCGCAACAATGATATTCATAACCACCCTCCGAAGAAGTAATAATCTTATCTCAGTATTTTAGCACATCTTTACGGTTTTGTCAACCGTCGGCGCATAACTCGGCGTCTTCCCGGCAATAATTCGTGTGTATCACCCATACAAGAAAAACGGGACAGGAAAGGAAGAAACAATATGCAACTCACACAAAAGGAAACGTCGCTTCTCAAGGATATGAAGGGGCAGGAGGAGCTTTGCATCGCGAAGTACAAGAAGTATGCAGAGGACGCGAAATCGACCGAGCTGAAGGATCTCTTCACCGATATGATGAAGGTCGAGGAGAACCATCTGGAGACGATCAACTCGATGCTCTCGGGAAGCATCCCCTCGGTGCCGCAGAAGCTCGAGAACGCGAGCAACGCGCATTGCACGCCCGTTCAGTATGCGTCGGACGCCGACCGTCAGGCGGATTCGTGGCTGCTGCGCGATATGCTGTCGACCGAGAAGCACGTTTCGTCGCTGTACGACACGTCGATCTTTGAATTCAAGGATCCTGCGGCACGAAAGCTCCTGAATCACATTCAGGCAGAGGAGCAGCAGCACGGCGAGCAGCTCTATGCTTATATGAACTGCAACGGGATGTATTCCTGACAAAAAAGGGGGGAGTCAAATGCAAAAATGCATTTGACTCACCCCCCTTTTTAAAGCTCGTGGACCGTCTTGATGTCGTCGAGGGTGGATAGCTTCAGAAGCGCGTCCTCCCTTTTTACGTTCTTTGCGAAGCGCACGGTCAGAATCGCGCACATCAAGGTCACGTCGTCCTGCGAAAGCGTCTTCGAAAGCTCAACATCGAGCACGCGCACCTGCTCGACACGGAGAACGTCCACGATACGGCCAATGCTCTGTCCCTCTCCGAATTCGACGTAGACCGTGAGGTCACGCGCCTTCGCCGCCGCGAGGTATTCGAGCTTCGAGAAGAGGACCTCGACAAAGAGAATGAGGAAGGTCACGTAAAGCGCCGCGCCGTAAAAGCCAACGCCGAGGGCAAGACCGACGATCGCCGTCGTCCAGAGCCCCGCCGCCGTCGTAAGCCCCTTGACCTGCCTTCTTTTCGTGACGAGGATCGTTCCCGCGCCGATAAAGCCGATGCCCGCAATGACCTGCGCGCCGAGACGGGCGGGGTCAAGCGTGAAGAGCTCCTCGGGAATACTGTGCTTCACGTTCTCTGCGGCGTAGATCCAATTCGGATTATAAAAGGTCCAGAGATACTGACTCGTCAGCGTCGTCAGCGCAGCACCGAGGCAGATGAGAATGTGTGTACGGAAGCCCGCAACGCGGTGCTTATGCTCTCGCTCGAGTCCGATCAGACCGCCGCAGATCACGGCGAGGACGAGGCGCAAAACGACCGACCACTCGTTTTCCACAAATTTGAGGGATTCGAAAAATTCAGGCATCTTCTCTCCCTCCGTCAAAGCTCTTCGACCATCGTCACGCCCTCGATCTCGGAGAGTGCGGACAGAAAGTCGCTGTGGCTGTATTTCTTCGGAAGGCGGACGGCGATCACGATGCTCGGAAGGAGCCCGCTCTTCGGCTGTGCCTTGGTGATCTCAACGTCGAAGACCTTTGCATTCGCCTCGCGGACGACCGCGATGATCTTCCCGATGTGCTCGGGCTCACGGTACTCAATATAGACGTTGACGTTGCGCGCGTTCTTCATAATGAAGACCTGAAACCTCGTCAGAAGCGTGATGACGAGGAGGATGAGACCGCACGTGAGGATCGACGCGAGATAGAAGCCCGCACCGATGGCAAGTCCCATACAAGCGGACGCCCAGAGGCCTGCCGCCGTCGTCAGACCCTTGACCTGACGGTTGCCCGCGACGACGATCGTACCCGCGCCGAGGAAGCCGATGCCGTTGATGACCTGCGCGCCAAAGCGCGTGAGGTCGGTCCCCTGGTGCAGGACGACGACGACGTACTGACTGATGAGCATCGTCAGCGTTGCGCCGAGGCAGACGAGCATATGCGTGCGGAAGCCTGCCGCACGGTGCTTCTGTCCGCGGTTGAAGCCAATGATACCGCCGCAGAGCATCGAGAGCGTGAGGCGGAAGAAGACCGAGATCGAATTGAAGTCGGTAAGCGTCGCAGAGATTTTTTCGAGTATTTCCATATATGTGTAGACCCACCGTAAGATTATTTTTTGAAAACAGCACCCCTCAAGCAACGTACGTCGCTTGAGGGATACTACATTATATACCATTTTAAGAAAAAAAGCAAGAGAAAAACGAAAAAATCTCCCGTTT
>JAZSIN010000266.1:0-1872 GCA_045533845.1 Eubacteriales bacterium
GGTTCGGCTCTGACGCCACACCGTGGCGTCATTCACTACCGAACCCTTCGAGTCCCTTTTATTCAAAAAAGGAGGGCTATACCCTCCTTTTTTGTATGCCGGTGGCGGGACTCGAACCCGCACGATGTCACCACCAACGGATTTTGAGTCCGTCACGTCTACCAATTCCATCACACCGGCGTTTCTTTTCGTTCGCGGTCTGCGAACACGGATATTATAGCACAACGCGCGTCGGTTGTCAAGAGCACCTTTCTATTTCGGGGGCGCTTTTTAAAAAAAATCTCGGCTGACAGAATGTGCGCAAATTTGAAGCGTTCCTATGCTATCATCATATCGTCGGTATATCCGACGAATTTTCAAAAGAAAGGTTTTTTGATGATGAAAGAAAAAAGACGGTTTAACCCCACCTCTCTCTTCCCTTCCGTTTGCGGCTTTCTGCTCCTCCTCCTTCTCCTCACATTCGTCTCCTGTGCGCTTCCTCCTCCCACGGACGCGTCGGTAGATTCCCCGACGTCAGAAAGCACCGATACGGAAAAAGCGGTCGGCACGGAGCGTCCGACCGAGCCGAGCGGATCCACGGACGGCGAGGACAACGCGAATGCGTTACTCGCCTACTACGTTTCCCTCATTGAGTCGCTTCAAGAGGAGATCCGCATCCTCAAGGCGGAGAACTTCATTCTCTCGACGAAGTCCCCCGAGACCGACGCGCCCGTATCGGAGGATGCTTCCGATCTGTTTACTTACGAAAAGAAAAACGGTGAGATCACGATCCTTTCCTATATCGGGAGGGAGACGGCGGTAACCGTTCCGCGCGAGATCGAGGGCTGTCCCGTCGTGCGGATCGGAGAAAGCGCATTTCAGGGGTCGGGGGTCTCTTCGGTCGTGCTTCCCGACACGGTGACAACGATCGGGTGGTTCGCGTTTTCCTCCTGCTCGTCCCTCGCGTCGCTCTCAGCGAGTCCCTCCCTTTCGTCGATCGGGTACGGGGCGTTTGACGGCTGTCCTGCATCGCTGACGCTGTTTGCTCCCGCGGGGTCTTATTTATCGGAATACGGAAAAAGCTTCGGCATTGCCGTCCGCGAAAGCGAATGACTCTGCCGAAGCCGGATCCGTTCAGAGGTCGACTCTGTTCCGCGTCCCACCCGACAGGAAGGAGTCGATATTCTGTTCGACCTCTCTGAGGCACCGTTCGCGCGCTTCTCTCGCGCTCCATGCGATATGCGGAGTGAGGGAAACGTTCGGAAGGTGCCTTAATTCGTAGTAGGGATGATCTAAGGTCATCGGCTCGGACGAATAGACGTCGACGCCGAGCGCACCGAGCTTTCCTGATCTCAGTGCCTCTGCGACTGCCTTTTCGTCTGTGACCGCGCCGCGTGCCACGTTGATGAGGACGGCTCCCGTTTTCATCGCGCTGATCTCCTTTTCCCCGATCAGTCCACGCGTTTCGGGGGTCAGAGGGGTATGGAGCGAGATGACGTCCGACTCGCGGCACAGGGTCTCGAGGTCGACGCATTCATAGCCCTTCTTCGGTGTCCGCGAATAGGTGATCACGCGACATCCGAGCGCTTCTGCAACTGTTGCGACGCGTTTCCCGATGTTTCCGAGTCCGACAATGCCCCAGGTCTTCCCTGAGATCTCGTGGAAGACGGGAGTGAGGAGATTCGCAACACCCGACGCAGTATAGCGTCCGCTCCGAACCGCCTCGTTATACGCAGGGAGGCAGTTAAAGAGGGAGAGCGCCATTGCTACGGTAAGCTGGGCAACGCTGTCGGTCGAGTAGCCCTTGACGTTACAGACCGCGATCCCGCGCCGTCTGCACGCCTCGATATCGAGGTTATCGTACCCCGTCGCGGTGATACAGACGAGGCGGAG
>JAZSIN010000173.1:0-7330 GCA_045533845.1 Eubacteriales bacterium
GCTCACAGAACGACATGGCTACGATCCGTCTTGTTTTGTATTCGGCTTCCTCATTTAATGCTTCTCTCTGCGACCGTATCGAGCTTCGAAAGGAGAAGAATCTCGATGAAGTAGACGATCACGCCGTACGCGACGACGTCAAGCGTATAGTAGACGATCATCCATAGAATGTCGATCAGTGGATTTCCGTAAAAGCCGTCGACGATCGTCTGGAACACGTCGGAGAGAAGGCGCTGAAGGACGTGCAGGAGCATCGGGACGAAAGCAGTCCAGAATGCGGCTCTCTGCAAGGGATTTTTGAAATTCAGGAGGCGCGTGAAGGGAAGGATCTCACACGACGGCTCGTACGCCCGTCCTGCCTTCAGAGCCGCCTTGAAGCGGATCTTCTCGCGCTCTCTCGCTCTTCGGATGATCAGAGAAGCAATCAGGAGAACGGTCCCCGTTTGCAAAAGCTCGAGGACGATATAGAATGCGACGCTCATAACGTCGAAGGCGATTCCGCTTTTCGGAACACCGTCGGTCGCGTAGGTCATCAGGAGATTTCCGACGTACTTATAGAGCATCACCGCGACGTAGACGAAAACGAAGGCGAGCGCCTTTTTCGTTTTGAAGCGGTAGAGCGCATACACAAGCATACCGTAAAAAATGCCGAATGCGAGAATGTCAACGGTTGAAAGAAGCACGCTCAGGATCTCGGGGAGCAAGGTTCCCATATACAGAACGTGATTCGCGGTCTTAACGAAGAACGGTGCGAAGAGAAAAACGTAAAGAGAGACCAAAAAGAAGAGGGAGAGCGACAGAAGGAGGATCATTCGTTTATAGAGTGTCTGATCCTTCAGAGTGTCTCTTTCAGAAACAAAAGAATTCATATGTAAGCTCCGTAATTTATAGATCGGGGAGTCAGTCTTTTCCGATCATTTTTTGATAGACCGTATTTTTGTTTACGCCGCGATCCTTTGCCGCCGCCTTGATCGCGTCGTTCTTTTTCATTCCGATTTCCATATAGTGGCGGACGTGCTCTTCGACAGTCATTTCGGACCAGAAGGCTTCGACGTCTGCGGGATCGGACGCGCCCTCGAGAACGAGAACGTATTCGCCTCTCGGGACGTTTTCCTCGTAGAAACGAACGGCACCCGAAAGCGTCGTGCGGAAGACCTCCTCATTTAGCTTTGTGAGCTCTCGGCAAAGCGAGATGCGGCGATCGCCGCCGAAGGCCATAAGAAGATCGGAAAGCGTCGCGCACAGCTTGTGCGGTGCTTCGTGGAAGAGCATCGTACGGCGTTCGTTTTTCAGCTCGAGAAGGCGCAGGCGACGTGCCTTTTTATCCATCGGGAGAAATCCCTCGAAGGTGAAGCGTGCGGTCGGAAGCGCCGAAAGGGTCAGCGCCGTGATCGAGGCACAGCAGCCGGGAATAGACGTCACCGCAATTCCGCGCTCGGCACACAGAGCGACGAGATCCTCGCCGGGATCGCTGATCGCGGGAGTTCCCGCGTCGGTAACGAGTGCACAGGATTCTCCGCTTTCGAGGCGGTCTGCGATCTCCGTACCGCGCTCTCTTTTGTTATGCTCGTGGTAGGAGACCATCGGCTTACGGATATTCAGCGACTCGAGGAGGCGCACCGTGTTGCGGGTGTCCTCGGCGGCGATAAAATCGACCTCTGAGAGGACCTTGATCGCGCGCTCGGAAAGATCTGCGCGGTTTCCGATCGGCGTTGCGACGAGATAAAGCGTGGAGGGAAGGATCTTATTGCGTTCTTCCTGTGACATAAAAACACCTTTCTGAAATGCGATGAGGGGGCAGGAACGCTGCGTCCTCGTCTCGCATAAAATGGAACGAAAAGATAAGCGTGTGGAGGAATACTGCGTGGCTACGAGGATTTACATCGATCAGGGACATAACCCCGGAGGAAACCCGAATGCAGGGGCAGAGACCTCCGGCGTGCTGGAGCAGGATATCACCTACGAGGTGGGGCAGCTTCTGTCGGATCTTCTCCTGAGAAGCGGAAATTACGAAACGCGGTTATCGAGACCGACGCCCGAGACCTCGCTCGGCTCGACCAATTCGGAGAGCCTTAAGGCGCGGGTGGACGGCGCAAACGCGTGGGGGGCGGATTATTTTATCAGCATCCACGCGAATACCTCGAGCAATCCCTCGGTCAGTGGAAGCGAGGCGTTTTCATACCGCGCGCCGTCGCGCGCCTTCTCGCTAGGAGAGGATATTCTCGATGGGCTTAACGACGCAACGGGGCTTCGGAACCGTGGAATGAAGACACGGACAAATCTGTACGTTTTGAAGAGAACCAATATGCCTGCAGTACTCGTCGAACTTGGATTTATGACGAATGCGGGAGATCTTTCCTTGATGGTAAACCGACCCGACCTATTTGCCGATGGGATTTACCGTGGGATCGTATCCTATACGGGTCTCGCTTAAAGATCAGCCTTTGAGAAGGTCGAGAAGAGCCGCTTCGTCGAGGATCTGAATGCCGAGCTCCTGTGCTTTACGGAGCTTCGAGCCTGCCTCGTCACCCGCGACGACGTAGTTTGTCTTTTTCGAGACCGAGCCTGTGACCTTGCCGCCCTTCTGACGGATCAGCTCACTTGCTTCGTCACGCGTCAGCGTCGGAAGCGTACCCGTGAGGACGAAGGTGAGTCCCTTCAGGGCGTCGCCCTGCGGTGCTGCGACCGCGGCGGTGAGGAGCCCCGCGTCGATGAGACGGCGGCAGAGCGCGACGTTTTGCGGGTGAGAGAAATAATTTAGTACACAGTCTGCGGTGATCTCACCGAAATCGGGGATCGCGCAGAGCTCCTCGCGCGTTGCCGAGAAGCAATTTTCAAGCGTCCCATACCGTCCTGCGAGCGCAGTCGCGGCGACCGTTCCGATGTTGCGGATGCCGAGTGCATAGATCAGGCGCTCAAGTCCTGCCGACTTCGAGCGCTCGATCGCGTCGAGCAGATTCTGCGCCGACTTTTCGCCCATACGCTCGAGACGGGATACCTCGTCGAGCTTTAAGGCGTAAAGATCCGATGCGTCGCGGATCAGACCGTTTTCGAGCAGGAGATCGACAATCTGCGGACCGAGTCCGTCGATGCTCATTGCGTCCTTCGATGCAAAATGCTCGATCCCGCGGGAAAGCTGTGCGGGACAAGCCGCATTCGTACAGCGGAGTGCCGCCGCGCCGTCCTCGTCAAAGAAAACGGGCTCGCCGCAGGAGGGGCAGTGTGTGGGCATCGTAAAGGGCGTTTCCTTTCCCGTACGCTTTTCCGGAAGCGCTGTTACGACCTCGGGGATGATGTCTCCCGCCTTTTGGACGCGGATGAGATCGCCGAGCATAATGCCTTTTTCCTGAATAAAGGAATAGTTATGAAGCGTTGCGCGGCTTACCGTAGTACCCGCAAGGCGGATCGGATCAAAGATGGCGGTGGGGGTCAGAACACCCGTTCTGCCGACCGCGATCTCGATTGCGGAAAGGCGCGTGTCCTTTTGCTCGGGTGGAAATTTATAGGCGACCGCCCATTTCGGTGTGTTGGTGCCTTCACCGATTTTGATGCGATCGGAAAGACGGTCCGCCTTGACGACGACGCCGTCGATGTCGTATGCGAGGGAATCGCGCAGTGCGCCGATCGCTTCGATATGTGAAACGATCTCGTTCGTTTTCGTAGCGGTGATCCGATGCTCGATTACGGGGAATCCGAGAGCAGAGAGACGGTCGAGGGTCTCGGTGTGGCTTTCCGACGCGTGTCCGTCCGAATAGAGAGAGCCCTCCTGAAGATTGAAGAGGAAGAGATCGAGCGCACGCTCTGCCGCGACCTTCGGGTCGAGCTGACGGAGCGAGCCTGCGGCGGCGTTTCTCGGATTTGCAAGAAGTGCCTCTCCGCGCGCCGTTCTTACAGCGTTCAGACGTTCAAATACCGCACGGGGCATATAGACCTCACCGCGAACCGTAAAGGTAAGGGGCTCGGAGAGCTTTAGCGGGATCGAAAAAATGGTTTTTAAATTTTGCGTTACGTCCTCGCCTGTGGTGCCGTCTCCGCGCGTTGCGCCGCGAAGGAAGACACCGTCGACGTATTCGAGGGATACTGAGAGCCCATCGATTTTGGGTTCGACCGAGTAAACGATCTCGGGAAGCGATTCCGCCGTGCGCTCTGTAAATTCCGCAAGTTCGTCGTAGGAAAAGACGTCGGAAAGGGAATTCATTTTGATGGCGTGCGTCACCTTGTCGAATTTATCGAGCGGAGCGCCGCCGACGCGCTTGGTTGGTGAATCGGGACTGTCGAATTCGGGGTGCTCACTTTCAAGCTTCAAAAGAGAAGCGTAGAGCTTATCGTATTCAAAATCGGAGATCTCGGGCGAGTCGTATACGTAATACTGCTTTGCATGGTAGGAGACCGTTTCGCGAAGTGCTTCGATCGTTTTTTTTATCGTGTTTTTTTCATCCATCGTGAAGAGCTCCGTTCTGATTTTATACAATCTGCATAACCGCGTGCGCACAAACAAGCCGCACATAATATTATTGTACCTTCTTTTTCGGTGTTTGTCAATATCTTCGGAGGAATCATTTTGAAAATCATTCAAAAAATCAGAAACAGAAAGAAGGATTTGGAAGTGCGCGTCGGGAAGGAGGGCGCTTTCGTACACGAGCGCCTTAGCGTTATCGTCAAAATCAACAAAAATTGAATATTTCAAAAGAAATTTGTGATTCACTCTTTACAAACAGAGGAAGCCGTGCTATAATAGAAGTGCGGTAGAGAAGATGCTATGCTTCTTCCGCTTGTGTGTGTACAAGCTCCTTTTTGCGTGTACCACTAAAAAAGGAATTATTCCCATAGGCGTGATCCGCTACAGGCATCGTCCTTCCGCAAATATTTTTTTCGGAGGTACCTTTTATGAAAATCATTATTCTCGGAAGACAGATGAACGTTTGGAACGACTTCAAGCTGCTCATCGAAAAGAAGCTCGAAAAGCTCGATAAATATTTTGTCGAAGAAACGGAAGCAACCGTTACTTTGTCGAAGAAGCGCAATCTGCGCAACGTAGAGGTTACGATCGTATCGGGAGGAACGATTTTCAGAAGCGAGGTCGCGCAGGAGGATTTCCGCTGTGCGCTTGACGAGGCACTTGAGACCATAGAGCGTCAGATCCGCAAGAATAAAACGAGACTGTCGAAGATGCTCCGCACCGCTGTTTTTGACGAAGATCCCGCATTTGACGTTGACATCAATTCCGCCGATTACGGCTTTGACGATGAGGAAGAGGACACCTACGAGCTCAAGGTAAAGAAATTTGCCTTCAAGCCGATGGCTGTTGAGGAAGCGATCATGCAGATGGAGCTCCTCGGTCACCAGTTCTTCGTTTATAACGACGCTGAAACGAATGCAACCTGCGTGGTCTACAAGCGTCACGACGGATACGGTCTGATCATTCCCGACGACGGAGCATACGATTAACCCCGCCCTCTTGTTTTACGAACATTTCAGTCTCCTTTCATAACAAAAAACCTGACGGGTTTCTCCGCACCGCAAGGACGAACGGTGCGGAGTTTTCTTTTCGGAAATACGCTCTTATAATTCGCGAAGAAGCGTGAAAAAGACTTGACAGCGCGGGGCGTATGTGTTATAATACCATTCAGAATAATATTATGAAAAGGCGGTAAAATTTTATGAATTTCCGTAATCCCGATCCGTCGGTCATTTCCGATAAGAAGCTCTATATCTTTGATATGGACGGCACCATCTATCTTGGCTTTGACGTTTTTCCGTATGCGATCCGATTCATCAAGAATCTCCGCAAGAGTGGTAGAAAGGTTATGTTCTTCACGAACAATGCCTCCCATACTACCGAATATTATGTGCAGAAGCTGACGAAGCTCGGCTTTGAGCCCACGCCCGACGAGATCATGACCTCGGGCGACGTGACCATCGAGTACCTGAAGCGTCATCGCAAGGGTAAGTCGGTCTACCTCGTCGGCACCCCCGAGCTTGTTGAAAACTTCCGTGAAAACGGCATTCCAATGCTGACGGGCAAGGAGGAAACTGCGGATATCGTCGTCACCTCCTTCGACACGACGCTTACCTACGAAAAGATGGATAATGCATGCCGTATGGTTCGTAACGGCGCGGAATATCTTTCGACCCACCCCGACTATAACTGCCCGACCGAGACCGGATTTATCCCCGACTCGGGCGCAATCGCCGCTTTCGTAACGGCTTCCACCGGCAAGACGCCGACCTACTTCGGTAAGCCCTACAAGGAGACCGTGCAGATGATCTGCGAGGCGACCGGATATTCGACCGACGAAATGTGCATTTTCGGTGACCGTCTCTACACCGATATCGCAGTCGGCAAACGCCACGGCGTTACCGCAATCCTCGTGCTTTCGGGTGAAACGCAGCCTGAGGACGTTGACGCAGCTGAGGAAAAGGACAAGCCCGATTTCGTGTTCCCGTCTCTCGATGACGTGGATCACCTGATGTTTGGCTGATCTTACGAGTACATAACCGATGGGGAAGGGTCCTTTACGGGTCCTTCCCCCGTCCTCGTTTTTTGCGATCGTCAAAGCGCACTTTATTTTGCCGCGCGTACGTTCAAAAATCGAGGGAGATCCTACGAAGGAGTAAAAAATGGCATTTGATGCAGGTATGCTTGCGTGTGTGATCGAGGAGATCAACCGCGTTGCCGCGGGCGCAAGAATCGAAAAGGTATATCAGCCCGAGAAGGACACGGTCGTTCTGCAAATGCGCACCTTTGCGGGCGGGAAGCGGCTTCTGATCAATGCGGGCTCGAATAATCCGCGCGTTGGCTTTTCGGAGCAGCCGATGGAGAATCCACCGACACCGCCGAGCTTTTGTGTTCATCTCCGTAAGCATTTGTCCGGGGCAAAGCTGACGCTTTGCCGTCAGATCGGCTTTGAGCGCGTAATGTGTCTCGAATTCGAGTCGCACGATGAAATGGGCTTCCTTTGCATCCGTCGCCTCTACTTAGAGGTGATGGGGAAATACAGCAATCTCATTTTTACCGATGAGAACGATAAGATCCTGTCTGCGATCCGCCCCGTCGATTTTACGACCTCAAGCCTTCGTCAGGTTCTTCCGGGTATGCAGTACGAGCTTCCGCCGGCACAGGATAAGCGGGACCCGCTTTCCGAGGACGTAGATGGCTTTTTGACTTTTCTGAGAGAGGGAAATCCCGATCTTCCCGTAGACAAATATCTGACGCGGACCTATCTCGGCTTTTCCTCTGCGACGGCGCGTGAGATTGCATTTCGCGCTTCGGGAAGGACTGACGCGCCTCTCGGCTCGATAGATCCCGAGGAGCTGTTCGGCGCGTTTC
>JAZSIN010000254.1:0-8728 GCA_045533845.1 Eubacteriales bacterium
CCACCACCCGTGGCATCCTTCCTCTCATGGATAACGGTCACTATCATCCGATGGAGTACGTTTCGGATAAGATCTCCGCACTCCTCTGCTTCAACGAGAAGCTTGCTCTCCACATCACCCGCGGTGTTCGTTGGGATTCCGACCACGTTGTTCGCTACGACGACGAGACCCGTGAGATCGCGAAGGAGATCATCGCATCGGGCAGATTGGACGATATTGCGATTGCGCTCGACTTCTTCGACGCGAGCATTAACCGCGTCGCGGCGTGGACGATCGGGATCCGCAACTTCCGTAAGGCGCTCCTCTCGGCACTGCTCACGCCGAACGCGGCCCTGAAGGAGCTGCAGGACAGTGGAAAAATGACCGAGCTGCTCGCCCTTCAGGAGGAGTACAAGACCTATCCGATCGGTGCGGTTTGGGAGGAATTCTGCCGCCGCGCGGGTGTTCCCACCGACGAGTCGTGGATCAAGGACGTTCTCGACTACGAAAAGAGCGTTCTTTCGAAACGAAGCTGAAAGTATTACATAAAGGAGAACGAAAATGAAGGTTCTTGATTCTGCATTTTGCAAGGAATACGTTACGATGGCAGATGATTCGTGGAAGCTTGGCTACCACGAGCGCAACGGAGGTAATTTCTCTTACCGTCTGAAAAAGGAAGAGGTCGAGTCGGTCATGGACGATCTCTCCTTCGATCGCGAATGGCTTGAGATCGGCACCGAGGTCCCGCTTCTTGCAGGCGAGTTCTTTATGGTCACGGGCTCGGGCAAGTTCTTCCGTTGGGTAAAGGAAAAGACCGAGGACTCCTGCTCGATCATCGAGATCGACGCGACGGGCACGAAATATCGCATCGTCTGGGGTCTCGTCAACGGCGGAAAGCCGACCTCCGAGCTCCCCACACACCTGATGAATCACGAGGTCAAGCTGAAGAAAACGAACGGCGCACACCGTATCATCTTCCACTGCCACCCCGTTAATCTGATCGCACTTACCTTTGTCGTTCCGATGACAGACGCCGCAGTTACACGTGCGCTCTGGGAGTCGATGACCGAGTGCCCCGTCATTTTCCCCGACGGCGTGGGCGCACTGCCGTGGATGGTATGCGGTGGACGTGAGATCGCGGTCGCATCGGCAGAGAAGATGGAGCAGTACGATCTCGTCGTATGGGCGCATCACGGCCTGTTCGCATCGGCGGATACCTTTGACAACGCGATGGGTCTCGTCCACTGTGTCGAGAAGAGTGCGGAGATCTATATGAAGGTGCGCGCGGTGACCGACAAGAAGGTCCAGACCATCACGAAGAAAAACTTCCTTGAACCGTTTAAGGCGTTCGGCTTCACGATCAACGAGGAATTCCTGAAGTAAGCTCGAATATTTTGGATGGGTAAAGGGAGAGGGCACGGTGTCCGTACCCTCTCCCTCTTGACAAAAGTGCGCCCGTCGGATATAATAGATGCGTAGATCTCCCGTGATTCGGGGATGATTTGTCTTGAAAGGAAGGATTCATTATGGAGACCACACTTGTGATCATGGCTGCGGGGATCGGAAGCCGCTTTGGCGGCGGGATCAAGCAGCTGACACCGATCGGGCCCTCGGGTGAGATCATTATGGACTACTCGATCTTTGATGCGCTCGAGGCGGGCTTTGACCGCATTTTGTTTATCATCCGTCACGATCTCGAGGCGGATTTCCGTGAGGTGATCGGTGATCGACTTGAACAGCTGTTCCCGGGAAGGATCGATTATGCCTTTCAGGAGGGAGACGACCTGCCGAGCGGCTTTACAAAGCCTGCGGGTCGCACGAAGCCGTGGGGAACGGGGCATGCGGTGCTCGCCTGCCGTGACGTTCTGAAGACGCCCGCGCTCGTCATCAACGCGGACGATTATTACGGCAAGGAAGCGTACGTCGCGATGCACGACTATCTCGTTTCCGAAAAAAAGGTGCGGGACGGCATTCTTGACATCGGAATGCCCGGCTTCATTCTCGAAAATACGCTTTCCGAAAATGGCGGCGTGACGAGAGGGCTCTGTCGCGTAGACGGGGAAGGGTATCTCAGCGAGATCGTTGAAACAAAGAATATCGAGATGGCTGCGGACGGCTCCGCGTACGTCGAGTCCGAAACGGGAAAGATGCCGATCGAGCGGGGAACGCCCGTCTCGATGAATATGTGGGCGATCACGCCCGAATTCGTTTCGATGCTCGGTGAGGAGTTCAGGAGCTTCCTGTCGGAGCTTGACGAGAAGGACGTGAAGAGCGAATTCCTGCTTCCGACGGTGATCGGAAAGCTCGTCTCAGAGGGACGTGCCCGTGTAAAGGTGCTTCCGTGTGCTGACAAGTGGTTCGGTGTTACCTACAAGGAGGACCGCGAGAGCGTCGTCGCAAGCATCCGCACGCTTGTGAATGCGGGTCTTTACCGCTCGCCGCTGTTCTGATTGCGGTGCTTGAGCCTTGAATAGAGACAAAAAGAGATATGGACGATGCAGTCCATATCTCTTTTTTGTATTTCGCCTCGCTTTTGGGTAAAATAATAGTCAAAAAACACAGGAGGGATCGGATGAAGGGAAAAACGGTCAACGAAAAACGGATAGGGGATTTTGCTGTGTATCTATTGAAGGAGGAGCGCAGCTTGGCGACGCGGGAGAAGTATATTCGTGACGTAAAGCGCTTCGTCGATTTCGTCGGCGGTTGTGCGTTGGATCGGCAGATTGTACTTGATTATAAGACCTCGCTTGAGCGCGATTACACCGTCGCAAGTGCCAATTCGATGCTTGCGGCGCTAAACGCATTTTTTCGCTTTTGCGGATGGCGAGACTTATGCGTGAAGCAGTTTAAGATCCAACGCGAAGCGTTCTGCTCCGAGGAGAGGGAATTAACAAGGGCCGAGTATTTAAGGCTCATAGAGGCGGCGCGGTGCAAAGGGAATGAGAGGCTGAGTCTTATCATCCAGACAATCTGTGGAACAGGCATCCGCGTGTCGGAGCTTTCGTTCATCACGGTTGAATCGGCCGGGAAGGGCGAGGCAATCGTCAACTGCAAGGGGAAAAGTCGCCGTATTTTCATCATTCGGCAGCTGCAAAGGAAGCTCCTTCGGTATGCGAAGGAGAACGGGATCAGGACGGGCGCGTTATTCATTACGAGAGAAGGGAAGCCGATGAACAGATCCTGCATCTGGCGCGAGATGAAGCGCCTTTGCTGTGACGCGAATGTGCCGCCGTCAAAGGTTTTTCCGCACAATCTGCGCCACCTGTTCGCTCGGACGTTTTACGGAATTGAGAAGGATATTGCAAAGCTTGCGGATATTCTCGGCCACAGCAGCATTAACACAACGCGGATCTATATCGTTGAGACGGGCACGGAGCATAGACGGAGGATGGAAAATATGCGGCTGATCATTTGATGCATATAAAAAACGCCGCCGAAGCGACGTGCGTGACGTAATGTGTATTATGTTGCAATCCTCGGGGAAACGCCCTATATACATAGGCATTATACCACATGCACAGCGAAATTGCAACAGCATTTTCGAGAAAACACAGTATAAAAGTTTCTTTTTTGCATCAGAATAAGAGCCTTTTCTTGATTTTTTTGAAAAGGCTTTTCACTATACAAATTTTGTTGCCCCAAGCGGATACTTCTTGCGCCGCGAGGGGCTTTTTCTTTTTTCTGTGCAACATAATACACATTATGTGACTGTAGTTGCGGAGGTGCGATTGCTATGTGAATGTTGAATGGAGGTTATGTCATGAAGCGTAAGGAAGCTATGTTGATCTCGTTCGGACGTCGTGACAAAGGATATGCAAATGAAGAAGCAATACTACAGCGTTGACCTGACGGGCAGGCGGTTTCACCGTCTCGTTGCGCTATATCCGACCGAGCAAAGATCGAAGAAGGGAAGCGTGATTTGGCATTGCCGCTGTGACTGTGGGAAAGAGGTCGATTTTTCCTATAACGAGCTCTGCTATAGCAATCTGAAAAGCTGCGGGTGCAAAAAAAAGGAGCACGACAAGGCTCTGCACGGGTATCTTGTACACAGTGGAGGAACGTCAATCGATCTGTTGAGGAGCGAAAAGCTGCCGACGAACAATACCTCGGGGAAAAAGGGCGTTTATTTCGTGCGCGGGAAATGGCTCGCAAAGATCGTATTTCAGAAAAAGGCATATTATCTCGGTACCTATCTCGATTTTGAATCGGCGGCAGAGGCGCGTGCTGAGGCTGAGGAGCTGCTGGAGGTTGGAACAGTCGAGCACTACGAACGATGGAAGCGCGTGGCGGAGCGAGACGCCGAATGGGCACGGGAAAATCCGATCCGCATTTCTGTGGAGAAAAGTGACGGAGGACTGTCGGTGCTCTTTTTGCCTGAAATTGACGAGGAGGAATAAAAAGCGTTACAGTTGTCAGACCCGAAGGAAGCGTGTCGCAATGGCGTGCACAGTTAGCGGTAATTGAAATTCAAGCTGCGCCGTTCGGTCTAAATAATCGCGTTCCGCGAGCGGAAACGGAATAGTTCCGAGAACAAAGTGCAGGCCGAGCTCTGCGTTTTTTTGCTTTGGGAGAAAAAAACTTCGGAAAAGTTCAAAAAATTGCTTGACTTCCCGTCGCTGAAATGATATAATATATGCTAAATAAAAATATCTCTGCCCGTATCGGCGTTTCGTCGGGGCGGGAGATCGAAACCGCAAACGAAAGGATCACGCATTATGGCAACTTATTTTACCGAGCCGTCTCATACCTTTAACGAGTATCTTCTGGTTCCCGGATATTCCTCCAGCGAGTGCATTCCCACGAACGTATCGCTGAAGACTCCCCTTGTCAAGTTCAAAAAGGGGGAAGAACCCGCAATTCAGATGAATATTCCGATGGTTTCTGCAATCATGCAGTCGGTTTCGAACGATACCCTTGCGATCGCACTTGCACGTGAGGGCGGCGTGTCCTTTATCTACGGCTCGCAGTCGATCGAGGCTGAGGCTGAGATGGTTGCGCGTGTCAAGGGATACAAGGCGGGCTTCGTGAAGAGCGACTCGAATCTGCGTCCCGATCAGACTCTTGCAGATATCCTTGATCTCAAGGCACGTACGGGTCACTCGACCGTTGCGATCACCGACGACGGAACGCCCGACGGAAAGCTTCTCGGCATCGTCACGGGTCGCGATTACCGCGTCAGCCGTATGGATCCGATGGAAAAGATCGAGACCTTTATGACGCCCCTCGAGAAGCTCATCACGGCTCCCGAAGGAACCTCGCTGAAGGAAGCGAACAACATCATCTGGGATCATAAGCTCAATTCTCTCCCGATCGTCTCTGCAGACGGTAAGCTGAAGTATTTCGTGTTCCGCAAGGATTACGATGACCATAAGAACAACCCGCTCGAGCTTCTCGACTCGAAGAAGCGTTATATCGTCGGCGCGGGCATCAATACGCGTGACTACGCAGAGCGTATTCCCGCTCTTCTCGCGGCAGGTGCGGACGTGCTCTGCATCGACTCCTCCGAGGGCTACTCCGAGTGGCAGAAGCGCACGCTCGCTTGGGTTCGTGAGGACTACGGTGACAGTGTAAAGGTCGGTGCGGGCAACGTCGTTGACGCCGAGGGCTTCCGCTTCCTCGCAGACTGCGGTGCGGACTTTATCAAGGTCGGTATCGGTGTCGGTTCGATTTGCATTACCCGTGAGACCAAGGGCATCGGCAGAGGTCAGGCGACCGCGCTGATCGAGGTCTGCAAGGCGCGTGACGAATACTACAAGGAAACGGGTGTTTACGTTCCCGTTTGCTCGGACGGCGGCATCGTATACGACCATCACATCACCCTCGCACTCGCGATGGGCTCGGACTTCGTGATGCTCGGCAGATACTTCGCACGCTTTGATGAGAGCCCGACCGAAAAGGTCAACGTCAACGGAACGCTGATGAAGGAATATTGGGGCGAGGGCTCGAACCGTGCGCGCAACTGGCAGCGCTACGACCTCGGCGGAAGCTCGAAGCTTTCCTTCGAGGAGGGCGTCGATTCCTACGTTCCCTATGCAGGTAAGCTTTCCGACAACGTACAGCAGACCCTTGCGAAGGTCCGCTCGACGATGTGCAACTGCGGTGCGCTCTCGATCCCTGAGCTTCAGGACAAGGCGAAGTTGACGCTGGTTTCCTCGGTCAGCATCGTTGAGGGCGGCGCACACGACGTCGTTTTGAAGAATACGAACAAGGCGCTTTAACGAGTCGGCACCGATCGGTGCTTTCAGCGGAAAACAGCGGCGATTGCAGAGAGATATGGTTTCCCTGCGTTCCCGCTGTTTTCTTCATTATATACTTATGTACGGTATGGCATTGATTTTAAGGAAGGGCAAGGATTATGGCAGGCGGAATTTCGGAGCGGTATCTCGCGGCAAAGCGGGCACTATTTGATAAGGTATACGCTTCTCTGAACGAGAAGCAGCGTGAGGCGGTCTACACGGTGAACGGCCCGCTTCTCGTGCTTGCGGGGGCGGGCAGCGGGAAGACGACCGTGCTCGTAAAAAGGATCGCGTTTCTGATCCGCTATGGAAATGCATATTACAGCACGTATGTTCCGTACGGCGCGGACGAATCGCGCGTTTGTGAGATGGAGGACGCGCTTGCGCTTCCTCTGTCCGAGATCGAGCGCGACGTGCTCCCCGAATTCATCAGCGATCCCTGTCCGCCGTGGCGTGTGCTCGCGATCACCTTTACGAATAAGGCGGCGAACGAGATCAAAAGCCGACTTGCGGCGGTGCTTGACGAGGAGGAGTGCGACGCGAAGGAGATCTGGGCGGGCACCTTCCATTCGGTCTGTATGCGGATCTTGCGTGTGCACGGTGAGCGGCTCGGGTATGGAAGTAATCTGACGATCTACGATACCGACGATTCAAAGAAATGCTACGGCGCCGTGATGAAGGAGCTCGGGATCGACGAAAAGGCGATGCCGATCAAGGCGGTGATGAACGCGGTCAGCCGCGCGAAGGATAAATTGATCACGCCCGATCTGTTTATGCGCGACTGCGGTATGAACGATTTCCGTATGAAGCAGATCGCAAGGATCTATGCGGCGTATCAGAAGCGGCTCGAATCGTCGAACGCGATGGACTTCGATGACATCATTATGAAAACGGTCTTCCTTCTGCGCGACCACGAGGACATACGGACACAGTATCAGAATCGCTTCCGTTACGTTTCTGTTGATGAGTTTCAGGATACGAATGAGGCGCAGATGGAGCTCACGAAGCTCCTCTCGGGTGGCTTCAAGAATCTGATGGTCGTGGGCGACGACGACCAGAGCATCTATCGCTTCCGCGGCGCGACGATTGAGAACATTCTTTCCTTCGACCGCTCATTCCGGGATGCGAAGGTGATCAAGCTCGAGCAGAATTACCGCTCGACGCAGACCGTGCTTGACGCGGCAAACGCGATCATTCGCAACAACCACGGCAGAAAGGGAAAGACGCTCTGGACGGCGCGGACGGGCGGCGAGAAGATCCGCGTGAAGGAATCGGAGGATCAGAATGACGAGGCACGCTACATAACCGAAACGATCTCACGGCTCGTTTCGAAGGAAGGGAAGCAGTTCCGCGACTTTGCCGTCCTATACCGTACGAACGCGCAGTCGAATACGATCGAGCGCACGCTCGCGCGCAGTGCGATGCCGTACCGTATGCTCGGCGGACTCCGATTCAGTGACCGTAAGGAGATCCGCGATCTCGTTGCTTACCTTCAGCTGATCAACAATCACGCTGACCGTGAGCGGATGCTTCGGATCATCAACGAGCCGAAGCGGAAGATCGGTCCGAAGACCCTTGAGGCGGTCGCCGCGATCGCAGAGGAAAACGGCAAGACGATGTTCGAGATCATGGAGAATGCACACGCGTACGTTGCGCTCGGACGGACGGCGCCGACGCTCGTCGGATTTACCGCACTTATCAACGAGCTCTCCGAGCGTGCGAAGGAGGTCTCACTTGAGACCCTCGTCAGGGAGGTGCTCGACCGCTCGGGCTACCGCAAGATGATCGAGGATGCGGGACAGGCGGAGGCAGATCGACTCGACAACCTCGACGAGTTCGTGTCGAATGTGATCGAGTATCAGAGCAACGCTGAGGAAGCCACGCTGACGGGCTTTCTCGAGGAAACCGCGCTCGTTGCGGATGTCGACCGATACGACGACTCGGCGGATGCGATCGTGCTGATGACGATCCACTCTGCGAAGGGGCTCGAATTCCCGATCGTATTCCTGCCCGGTATGGAGGACGGAATCTTCCCCGGTATGCAGACAATCACGGGCGGCCCTGAGGAGATGGAGGAGGAGCGGCGACTTGCTTACGTCGCAGTGACGAGGGCGAAGGATGCGCTCTATATCCTGCACGCGAAGAATCGACTCCTTTACGGTCGCACGACGGCGAATCCCGTCTCGCGCTTCGTCTCGGAGATCCCCGAGGAGTTGCTTGAGAGAGAAACGAGACCTGCGCCTCGCGCTGGCGGCTCGTACTATGGTACCTCGACCTCGACGGGCAGTGCGGGTGCTTCGCGCGCGGGCGGATACGGAGTGGGAAGACCGCAGCAGCCGCGTGACAGCGTAACGATCTCGCAGCCGCTCTTTAAGCGCAGAGCCGAGAGCGCGGGGGATAGCTTTGCGGCGGGCGACCGCGTCCGACATGCATTGTTCGGTGTTGTAACGTCGCGACGAGGGCGGCCCATGCGCACGAATCAGTTTTCCGAGATCGCGTTTGAACGCGTAGGG
>JAZSIN010000070.1:0-3249 GCA_045533845.1 Eubacteriales bacterium
GGCTCCGACCAGACTTATATCAAACCGTTTTTCGGAATGATATTGTCTTCTTGCTTTCAGAGGACGAAAACGCCCGATGTCGGCTCTTTACGGATCAGCCGTCTTAGCGAGACAGCCGCCTTCGTTATTCCGGGGGATCAGCCTTCCTCCGGCTTTTTTACGCTCCGATCGCGCTTCTTTAGATTCGAGAGGACGATGCCTCCGCTGATCAGAATAAATGCGACCAGATATTGGATCTTCAGAATATCTTCCTTCAGAAGGATCGCGCCGAAGATACACGCGAATACAGGCTCGGCAAATTTGATGATGAAGAGCTTCGAAAGCTCGCCGTTCTTCACGATACCGAACCACAGACAGTAGCTGACGATCGAGGCAATGCAGATGTATCCCATGATCCAAAGCGATGCGTTCATCGGGAAACGGATTCGTCCGCCCATCAGAAGCCCGACGGCGAGGAGAACGATGCCGCCGAAAAGCTGAGAAACGCCCGTTGCGGTAATGGGGGATACCTTCTGAAACACCTTCTTACTGATCACGTTGGAAAACACCGTACAGAAGGATGCGCCGAGGATCAGAACGTCACCAAGGTGGAAGGTAAAGCCGACCGAGGAAACGTTCAGTGCCGCGATGCCGAGAAAGCCGACGAGAGCGGCTACGATCTTTTGCAGGGTCGGTCTGTCCTCCTTGATAAAGACGAAGGAGAAGCAGACGTAAAGGAGCGCTCCGATCTGCTTGATCAGCGCGGTCTTCGAGCTGTCGGTCATCTCGAGACCGAGGTAGGTGAAGGCGTAATGCAGGATGATCGCGAAGAGTCCCGAAAGCAAGATCGGAACGATCGAGCCCTTGACGGGGCGGTAAGAATCCTTGTCTCTGAGAAAAGCATAGGCAGAGATCACCGCACCGCAAATGACGAATCGGATTCCCGCAAAAAGGAGGATATCCGCAGTTCCCGACACGTCATACGCCTTGAAGCCGAGCTTTACCATCGGGAAAAGCGAGCCCCACAGCAGCATTGTCAGGAGTGCGAGCCATACGGTTTTCGATTTATTCATCACAGACGCTGAGAACGACCTTTCCGATGTTTTCACTTCGCTCGAGAATGGCGTGTGCTGCCGCTGCCTCTGTGATCGGGAGAACACGATAGATCGAGGGCT
This sequence comes from Eubacteriales bacterium, assembly GCA_045533845.1. GTDB lineage: Bacteria > Bacillota > Clostridia > Oscillospirales > CAG-272 > JAZNOQ01. The sequence goes on from JAZSIN010000070.1 coordinate 1,155, forward strand.
TGATCGCACCGCTTTCGATCTTCGGCCAAACGTTCTTTACGAGCTCGGACAGAATGTGCGCTTTAAATGCGGGTGTGCGGTTACGAAGCATACTGCCTACAAGGTGGAGACCCTTTGTGAGCAGGGGACGGAGCTGAACCGTCGTTTCGATCCCTGCAAGGGTGGAGATGACGATCCAATAGCCGCCGCGTGCCATATAGGGCAGGGATTTGCCGAGCGTTTCGCCTGAGAGGCAGTCCATCGAGACCGCGACGGGCGTTCCGTTTTCTTCTTCCTGCTTCAGGATCTCCTCGACGCACTGCGTTTTGGAGTTGATGATGACGTCTGCACCGAGAGGCTTGATCTTCTCCGCGATCTCGTCGGAGAGGACCGACGTGATGACGCGTGCGCCGAACGCCTTTGCCATCGGGATCGCGACCGACGCGAGTCCGCTCGCACCTGCGGGAATGAACGCGGTCTGACCTGCCTCGAGGTGTCCCTCAATGAAGAGGTTCAGGTAAGAGGTCGCGTACGCCTCGGGGAGAGCCGATGCCTCAGCCATCGAGAGACCCTTCGGAACGGGCATCAGCATATCGTACTTTACTGCGACGTATTCGGCGTATCCGCCGCCGCCGAGCAGAGCGCAGACGCGGTCACCGAGCTTCCAATCCGTTACGTCCTTGCCGACCTCCACGATCGTTCCCGCGATCTCAAGTCCCATCCATTCAGGGCAGCCGGGAGGGGATGGATACTTGCCCTGACGCTGGAGCAGATCCGCACGGTTGAGTGCCGCCGCGTGGATCTTGACGAGTACCTCGTCGTCCTTGATCACAGGATCGGGCACGTCAGTCCAGACGAGGTCCTTGTTTTCGTTTATAAGAGTTGCTTTCATAGTGAGTCTCCTTTTTTAAGGCTTATTAAAGATTACGTTTTTTCAAATATCCGCTGTACGGCGCCCGTTGGGCTTGGTCGGGACGTAGTCCCCCGGGGATATTTGCGATCTCCGGCATGATTCTCCCTACAGTATAGCACGAGATCTCTTTAAGGTAAATATCAAATCTGTTACTGTTTGTCAAATCTGATACAAAACTGTTGGCTTAACAGGAAGGCTTCGACAAATGCTGCCCGAAAACACAGGAAGGAGATCTTGGAATGAGCGCGGATTTTTTGTCAGATCCGGTAATCGAGGGGGATTCTTTTCCGTTGAAGGCTTTGGGGGCGGTTATTTGCTTTTTCGATACTTCAGAGGCGTCGTGCCCGTAAAATCCGCGAATACCTTACGAAAATGGTTTTCCGAGCGGAATCCGACCATACGGCAGATGGTAGAGATCGAGTAATTGGAGCTTTCGAGATGCTCAATTGCGATGTTGATGCGGATCGAGTTCAGGAAACGGATCGGCGTTTCTCCGAGCCCCTTTTGAAACAGATGGTAGAGCGTCGATTCGCTGACACAGCAGGCTTTCGCGAGCTCCGCGATCGAAAATTCCTCGTTCCAATGCTCGGTAAGGTATGCGATCGCCGTTTGCAGGGTCTTGTCGAATGCGATGCTCGACTGCTCCATTCGGGGGAGGATGCCTTGCAGAAGCCCATAAAAGAGGGAATAGGCGCGAAGCTCCTCGGGGGAATCGGCGGATAAAAGGGAAGAGATATGCAGAAAAGTGCTTTTTTCGTCCTCGCTGCAGCTGATCAGCTGGAGATCGTAGCGGTAGCCATCGCAATGCATAAAGGCGCTGAGATAGACGACCTCGATCTCGGGGTCGCCGCGCCACTCGGAGTAGCAGTAGACGTTTTCGGGAATGAAGACGACGTCACCGACCTCGACGTGCAGGCGCTTGTTGAGATAAATGTAGGTCCCGCTCCCCTTCAGGATCACGCCGAAGCGTGATTTGCGGCGCGAGCTGTTGCCTCTGCAGAAGTGATAGCTTTTAAAAATATGCCGCGAGGTCGACAGCTCTGAGATGTATATGTTTCCGTTCATAATTCTCCTTGGATTACAGAATAGTTACTTTTTGCAGAAAAGTTACTTTTTTTACAGTATAGCATATTGAACTCTGCTTGTCAAGGTGATATAATAAACTAAAATAACCCTTACGTGGGAAAGGGAGGACGGTTTTAT
>JAZSIN010000213.1:0-1819 GCA_045533845.1 Eubacteriales bacterium
CTCTGCCATTGAGCCACACCAGCATCTATCGGCAACTGTGGAACGGCTTCGCTCCTTACCTGCACACCAGAACGAGTGCTATTATACCACGGATGCGTTTTTTTGTCAACCCCTTTTTTGAAAAAAACAAGCGGAATCTGAAAAAAATACGCGCGCTTTCCCCGAAAAAAGAGAAGCGGCAGAGCAAACGCGGAAAAAAGACGCTTGCTCTGCCGTTTTTTCTGTGGATCTCGCCCGGGTTACTCCTTGACGACCATCGTAACGACGATCTCCGAGCCGTTCTCGATCACGACGTCGTAATCGGTGAGGGACTCGCCGTTTACCTCGTAGGTCCAGACCACGCCGCCCTCGGCGATCGAGTATCCTCCGATCGAGACGAATCTGCCCGTATCCGCGTCGAGCGTGCATTCGATATCCGCAAAGTAGCAGTAGTCAGCGACGATCTCGAACAGGGTGAGCGCGTCGAATGCGACGTCGCCGTTGTACGCGACGTTGTCCTCGTCAATGAGGTCGACCTCTTCTCCCGCCTCGTCAAGCGCCGTGACCTTGATCGTGGTGAGGAAGGAGGGAGCCGTGGTGCCGTCTCCGGAGCCACTGCCATCCTCTGTTCCGTCGCCGTCACCGCCCTTGTCGCAGGCGACTGCAAAGGAGAAGAGCATGAGAAGCGAGAGGAAAAGTGCGATAAGCTTCAGAAATTTCATAATGTTGTCCTCCTGTAATCGTAAGGTTGATACCTTCATTATACAGATATTTTGAGGATTTGTCAAGTGGCGATCGGGGAAAAATGTGCGATCTGCACCCAAATTTTGAAGCTGCTTTGCGTTCCGTGTGCTTTTTGACGGCTCAGTGTGCGGTTTGGCTTTCCGACTCCCGTTCGTTCTTTTCCGCGCGATGTGCGCGACAGGTGCAGAACGTCTGCGGGACGGTCGCTTTCGTGAAATACGCGACGGTCGAGCGGTTGCCGCGCGGGTCGAGGGTACAGGCGTCCGACACGAGCAGTCCCGAATCGGCGCAGACGCGCACGGCGCGAAGCGATCCGTAGGAAAAGCGCCTTTTTCCGCTGTCGAAGGACGCGGCGTTTTTTTCGTAGAATTCCCTTGTCACCGCGTCGAAGATCGCGAGGGAGGGATTCCCTCCGAGCTCTGACAGCGCGTCTCCGTTGGACGAGCCGCACCACACGCCCGCGAGCAGGGAAGGGGTATAGCCGACGAACCAACGGTCGAGACTATACTGTGTCGTTCCCGTTTTTCCCGCGACCGCGACCTCGTTTGTGAGCGTGAGGGCGCGTGCCGTTCCGCTTTCCGTCACGTTTTCGAGCATTTTCGTCATCAGCGCGGCGTCTTCCCTTGAGAGGACAGAACGGGCGGTCGGCTTATTTTCGAGGAGGACTCTGCCGTCCCCGTCGGTGACGAGAAGATAGGAGCGCGCGTTTCGGAAGATCCCGCCGTTTGCAAGTGCGGTATACGCCGCCGTGATCTCCCGCACGGTCGCGCCGTAGTGCATCTGTCCGAGCGCGAGGGCGGCGAGTCCGCGGTCGGTCCGTCCGTTTTCGTTTTCGACGAGCGAGCCGATCCCGAGCTCATTTTTGAGGAAATCGAAGGAGCGGTCGATCCCGACCTCCCGAAGAACCCGCACGGCGACGGTGTTGAGGGAATGGCTGACGGCGTAATTCACGCTTGTGTCTCCGCGGTAGACGCCCGACGCATTGCGCGGCCACGGCGCGTAGCGCTCGCTCTCGTCCTTCGTAAAGAGGACGGGCGAGTCTGAGTAAACGGACGCGTAGCCCGCTACGCCGTATTTCAGCGCGGGGGCGTAGACC
>JAZSIN010000280.1:0-16996 GCA_045533845.1 Eubacteriales bacterium
TAGGATGGCGAGCGGTCCACCTACGTCGGATCCTTACCCGAGAATGCTTCGCCGGCGTGGCGGGAATATCCACCGTAGGTGTCGACAATGTTCTTTTGGCCCGTGAGTCCCGTGTCTCCCGCAGGACCGCCGACGACGAAGCGTCCGGTCGGATTCACGTAGATCTTGGTCTCGTCGTCAAGAAGAGACGCGGGAATGATCGGCCGAATGACCTCGCGGATGAGATCCGCACGGATCTGCTCGAGTGTTACCGTGTCGCTGTGCTGAGAAGAAATGACGACCGTGTCGACGCGCTTCGGAACGCCGTCGACGTATTCGACCGTCACCTGCGTTTTACCGTCGGGACGGAGATAGGTCAGCGTCTTATTCTTGCGCACCTCGGTCAGGCGCTTTGCAAGTCTGTGTGCAAGCGAGATCGGAAGGGGCATGAGTTCGGGCGTTTCGTCGCAGGCATATCCGAACATCAGACCCTGGTCGCCCGCACCCGTATCAAAGCCGTCGATGTCGGTTCCTTCCTTCGACTCGAGCGAGCGGTCAACGCCCATCGCGATGTCGGGAGACTGCTCGTGGATCGAATTGATGACCGCACAGCTGTCGCAGTCAAAGCCGTATTTTGCGCGCGTATAGCCAATCTTGCGGACGGTCTCGCGGACGACCGACTGAATATCGACGTACGCGTTCGTCGTGATCTCACCCATAACGCAAACCAGCCCCGTCGTACAGAAGGTCTCGCACGCGACGCGCGACATCGGGTCCTGACGAAGCATCTCGTCGAGGATGGCGTCCGAGATTTTGTCGCAGATCTTATCGGGATGTCCCTCGGTCACCGATTCACTTGTAAAAAGCATTTTTTTCATATCGTTCTGTTTCCTTTTCGCACAAAAATGCATAATAATTATAACTGTTTATATTGTATCATATTTTTTCATCTCTTGCAAGGGGTTTTCGAGAAAAAGCGCGCATTTTCCTTCAAAAGAGTCACAGCAACGCCCCGAAGCGATCTTCACCGTACAAAAAAGCGGTGGCACCTCACAAGCCGTGAAGCGCCACCCGCGAAAAATCAAATTTGTCTGTTTTCCTTGCTCGAAAAAACAAGGCTTCCCTTCGTTTTCGGACCCGCAAGGTGAACCTCTCTCCAGCGGTTCTCGAATTCGAGCATATCCGCGCTCGGGAGAACGGGCGCAAGCTCACCGAAGAAGCGCTTGCGGTGATGTTCGGTCGCATCTGCCTGCAGCTCGATCAGCTCCTTCCCGCATTCACCCATCGCGTAGGCGCGCATTGCAACGCCCTCTCCCTGGCACACGCGCTGATGCGCCGGGAAGTAATACTTGAGCAGGAACTGCGCGTACGAAACAAGTCTGAGGCTTCCGTAGGCGCGTCTCACGCAATCGTATTCCACGCCGTCCGACTCAACGGCAACGCTTCTGCCCGCCTTCACCGCCGCAACGATCGAGTCGTTGTCGTTCTTTTCCGCAAAGCAGATCGTAAAGATACTCGGGAAGGTCGAGGAAGCCTCCATTCCGTGCACGTCACTCGATCCGACGACGGAGATCTTCAGTCCCGCCTCGGCACGGAGCTCGCCCCAAAGCGCGATCGAGCGGTTGTTTCCGTCCTTTTCCATTCCGCCGATCAGCTCGTACGCGTCGAAGAGACCGCTCGAGAGAAGGATCTCTGCAAATTCGTCGCAGACGTTGTACGCCATCGATTTTCCGGGTCTCCAGTAGGGGTGCGGGAAGATCGGGATGCCGCCCACCGATCGGATCTTTTTCGACGCCCACATCGCTCTCGCGTAGCGATCCCTGTACCGTTCGGGAACGCTTTCCGGGACAAGCGGACGAAGCTCGTCCACTTCCTTTTCATAGGTTTCGGGATCACGGAAGTATTCCTCGGTAATGCTGCGGCTGCCGCCGACGTGCACGATATGCACGACGCTTCCGGGGGTGTGCAGCTCCTCGCCCTTAACGCGGGTGAAATCCATTTTCACACCGGCATAGGTCTCATCGACCTCACCACCGGGATAATATCTGTTGTGGTCGGTCAGCGCATAAAAGTCGTAGCCCTGCTCGCGGAAATGGCTTGCCGCCTCCGAAGGATCGTGCTTGCCGTCCGAGCGATAGGAGTGCGTATGGAAATCGCCTTTGAGGGGGCGCAGACGGTACAGATCCTCCCTGAGGGAGTAAACGGGAAGCCTCACGATCGACTTTTTCTCGTCAAAAACGATCGCGATCACGTGCTCCTTTTCCCCTTCGAAGGTGTACGGAAAGCGCAAAACACCATCCTTTGCGATTACGGTAAATCTCTTTTGATTCTGCGGACTGTGGTAATACTCCTCGTCACCGTCAATCTCAACGTGCAGGATCGTATATTCCTGCCCCTCAAAGAACAGGAACGCCTTCCCTCCGGGAACGATCGTCATTTCCACCTCGGTGTCGGCAGGAACGACCGACGGATAGATCTTGTAGTTTTCAAGCATCGGAAGCATTGTCATTCACCTCGTACATAATAATTTTTCGAGTCCGTATCGGCTCGATCTCAAGCCTCGTCCGAAGAGGACTTTTCCTGTCTCGCCCGCACGAGATCCATTCCTCTCGCGACCGAAAAGCCGATCGCAAAGCACAGAAGGGCGAGGACGAACGTCCACACACCCTCGAAGGCGGACGGAACGATCTTGAGGGACGACGCGATCACAAAGCCGAGCACAACGCGCGACACCACGGCGTACTGCTTCGAAAAAAGCCACGAAACAAGTCGTGCGAGAAGAAGCGCCGAAGCCGCGATCCCGAGGAAGACGGGAACGAGCACCGAAAAATCAAGATCGCCGATCCCCTGTGTCATCGGCTCGTACAGTCCAAGGTAGATGAGGAGCGAGGACGAGCTGAGCCCGGGAATGATCAGGCTGAGTCCCCAGACGACACCGCAAAGGAGAAAGCTCCAGAAGGTGGGCTCGATCACCGTGCTGACGCCGTTTTCAAGGATATGGAATACGAAATACGCGAGTGTAAGCGCGAGGACGAAGGGCGACCAGGTCTTTTTCGGATCGCTCTTTTCGCTCGTTTTGATCAGCTCAGGGAGGGTACCCGCGATCAGTCCGAGGAAAAGCATCAAGGAAATGCTCGCGAAATGGGTGAAGAGCCACTCGACCGCCCGCGCAAGCAGGATGAAGCCGACGATTCCACCGATTCCGATCGGAATAAACATTTTGATATGCTTCTTCAGCGCGCGGATCGGATGCGTAAGAAGCTCCATCATCGGCTCGTAGATGCCGAATGCAACGCACAGAACACCGCCACTGATGCCCGGAAGGATCGCACCGACACCGACGAACATTCCCTGCACGAGGTACAGGATCCACCTGACCACGCTGCTATCTTGTATTTTTTTCACGTTCTCACCTCTCGGTTATGATTCAAGATCCGATTCAAGTGCCGCAACGTCTGCCTTCGACAGCTTGTACGGGAGCGTCTTCTTTACGTAGTCGTAGATGCAAAGCGTTCCGTAGGGCACGTCCCGATAGATATCCGAATCCGCCTCGAGATAGGTAATATCCTCCACGTAGTAGACGTCGACGAACATCGCGAGCACGTGCTCCATACAGGTCTCCTCGGGGAGATCGAAGACGTAGCGATAGTAGTTATACAGATTCTTCGTCGTCCGCTCGGTCATTTCGGAGTCGGGCTGAACGCGCAGGAGTCGGACGCTTTTCGAATCGAGGGGACTCATCAGATTGTCCGCCTCGTTTTCGGGTGTAAGATCGATCGCAAGCACCAGAGAGACATCATACAAATGCGCATCCCTCTCCGGCATCTCGGGAAGATCGTAATCTCTTTTCAGATATTTGATCGTGCTGTTGTTGTAGCGGAAGACGAGTTGGACCTGCTTTGCCTCCTCGATGATGACCGATTGGGTCACACCGAAGTAGCCGTAGTTATTCTTATTCTTGAAATTCGGCTCGTTTCCTTCCGTGATCTCGTACTCGGCACGCGTCAGGGTGAGCTGCTCCTGACGGTAGGCGGTCCAGCCGTCGCCGTACTGCTCGTACGCCGCCCTCGTCCGTTCGTTGACGCTCAGCACCGAGATCCCCTTCGGGTCGCCCGAAAGGAGGATCCGCGCAATCAGAACGCCCGCGACCGACAGACACAGAAGCGTTCCGAGCCAGCGGAGCAGCATCATGATGATCCGTGTACTTCTTCGTGACATATCGTTTCCTTTCCTTACCCCTTGTCGCGGATCGCGCGCAGGGTCTTCATTACGTTCGAGCCCCCGCGACCGAAATAGTCGTGGAGACGCACGTATTCCGCGTACAGCTTGTCGTATACGCGGGAGGCGTCGGGGTTCGGGCTGTAGACCGCATAGATCGGACTGCCCATTTTTTCACACGCCTCGCGGTAGGTGTCGTATCCACCCTCGTCCTTTCCTGCCGCGACCGCCGCGTAGATCGCGCCCGACAGTGCGGGGATCTGCTTCGACTGTGCGACCTCAATCTCCATCTTCAGAATATCCGCAAAGACCTGCATCGTAAAGGGATCCTTCCGAGCGATCCCGCCGCCCGCGACGAAGCGCTTCACCGCGATCCCGTTCTTTTCGTAGTTCTCGACGATCACGCGCGTTCCGTAGGCGGTCGCCTCGATGAGTGCGCGGAGAATATCCTCGGGCTTCGTGCGGAGGTTCATTCCGATAAGCATACCCGAAAGCTCGGCGTCAACGAGCGTGTTGCGGTTTCCGTTCCACCAATTGAGCGCGAGAAGTCCGTGCTCCCCGGGGCGCTGACGCTCCGCCTTTTCGCAAAGGAGGCGGATCATCGGAAGCCCTCTCTCCTCGCTTTCCTTTACGTATTCGGGCGACACCGCATTCTCACACGCCCACGCGTAGTGGTCGCCGAGACAGCAAAGTCCCGCCTCGTAGCCGTAGAAATCGGGGGAAAGTCCGTCCTTTACCGTACCGCAGGTACCGGGAACGATCACATCCTGTCCGTCGATCACCATATAGCACGCCGACGTACCGAAAATGCCGATCATATCGCCCGCCGAGAGCTGCTTCATCGCTGCCGACGCGATGTGCGCGTCGGGCAGAGCGGCGGCTACCGCCGTGCCTGCCCTGAGTCCGAAGCGTGCGGCGGCTTCTTCGGTCACACGACCGACGCATTCCCCACCGTAGACGATCCGCCCGTAGAGCTTGTCCTTAACGACCGTACGAAGACGCGCGTCGAGAGAGCCGAGGAACTCCTCGGTCGGCCACCCGCCGTCCTTTTCGACGTATTCACCCTTATACGCGGCAAACGCGTAGCTTCTGGTGATCTCACCCGTGAGAAGCGCCGTGATCCAGTCCCCCGCCTCAATAAATGCGTCCGCGCCCTCATACACCTCGGGTGCTTTGTCGAGCGTCTCCCAGATCTTCGGGAAGAGCCACTCGGAGGATACCTTTCCGCCGAAGCGCGGAAGCCATTTTTCCTTCCGTTCGGCGGCAAGCGCATTGATGCGATCGGCATAGGGCTGTGCCGCGTGGTGCTTCCACAGCTTAACGAAGGCGTGAGGGTTCGCTCGATACGCTTCGTCAAAGCAGAGCGGCGAGAGATCTCTCTTCACGGGAAGCATCGTGCAGGTCGTGAAATCGATGCAGATCCCGACAACCTCCTCCTTCCGCGCCCCGCCCTTCTCGAGCACCTCGGGAATCACGGTCTCAAGCACCCGTACGTAATCCGCGGGATGCTGAAGCGCAAAGTCTGCGGGAAGGGAGACCTCCGTGTCACACAGCACCGTATCCATTACCGCGTGAGGATAGTCGAGCACCGCATCCGCGACCTCTCTTCCGTCCTTCGTATCGACGAGCACCGCCCGTCCCGAAAGCGTTCCGAAATCCACTCCGATCGTATAAAAAGCCATAGCAGTTCTTCCCTCCGGGGTTTCCGTAAGCGTCCGCAATACGACGCCCATCGTAATGCTTTTATGATACCACACCTACCGCGCTTTGTCAATGGAAAGCGCGATTTTTTACATTCTTTTTACGCGCGCGACGGCGTCTTCTTCCAAATATTGTTCCTTGACGTAAAGGACGGCGTCTGTTACAATATTTACAGTCCCGCACGGAACGCCTCCGTCGGGAAGATCCAAAACGAAAGGAGAAAACAGGATGAAACAAACGAAAGCACTTTTTAGCAGGTCCTTTACGAAGCGGATGGTCAGTATCCTTCTCACAGTCCTCCTCTCTTCGCTCCTCTGTACGCTTCCCGCGTCTGCCGCAACGGCGGTACGCGTGACCGTAAACGGGCAGGCGGTGACGAGCGGAAGAGCGCGTATCGTCGACTCGACTACATACGTTCCCTTCCGCGCCTTCGCAAACGAGGTCATAAAAAGCAGCAGCGTCTCGTGGACAGCGTCGACGCGCACCGCGACGATGCGGTCGGATACGGCGACCGTCACGGCGGCGGTCGGAAAAAGCGGACTCACGAAAAACGGCACGCGGATCCCGTCAAGCGCCAAGAATCTGCTGATCGGCGGCACGCTGTACGTCCCCGTCCGTCCGATGGCTACGGCTCTCGGATACGCGGTGAAATGGGACGGAAGGACCTACACGGCGATCCTCACGAAAACAGGCAGCTCATCGGGCGGATCCGGAAGCACCAACACGCCGAGCGCACCTTCCACGGGCGGCTCGAGCGCATATTCCGAAGCCGATCTCTATTGGCTCTCCCGCATCATCGAGGCAGAGTCAGGCGGTGAGCCGTACAAAGGAAAGCTCGCGGTCGGGACAGTCGTCATGAACCGCGTGAAATCGAGATCCTATCCGAACACGGTCTACGGCGTCATCTTCGACCGAAGGAACGGCGTGCAGTTCACCCCTGCCGCAACGGGAAGCATCTATAAAACGCCGTCTGCGGATTCCGTGAAGGCGGCAAAGGAGGTGCTGAACGGCTACCGCATCGGCGGGAATATCCAATACTTTCTGAATCCGAGGCTCGCATCCGACCGATGGTTCAGAAACAATCTCACCTACGTCTGCACGATCGGAAGCCACGTCTTCTACGCCCCGTAACGACATAGAAAAGGAGCATCAAGCGCGTTTTCGCTTGATGCTCTGTTTTTTATGAAGCTTCAGGAAAGCACCGCGTCACGGATTCGCTCTGCGACCTCCTCGATCGTGCCCGACGCGTCAACGAAGCGGATATTCTCCCCGCGCGCTTCGTCCTTTTCGAGTCTCTCGAAGACCGAAAGGAAGGTCTCGCGGATCTTCCTTAGCTGATCGAGCGTCTCGTAGATCTCGATCTCCCCCTCTTTGCGGTTTGCGGTGATCCGCCGCATCGACTCCTCGGGCGCGAGATCCAGAAATATACAAAGATCGGGCTTTCGTATCTCGGGGCAGTCGAGGTTCAGCCGCGCCACCCACTCGAAGTCGGTGATGCTCCCCTGATACGCGAGCGACGAATAGTAGTAGCGGTCGGAAATGACGGTGTAGCCGTCCCTGAGGAGGCGCTCGATGCCGTCCTCCGCATTCCGGTTGTGCGCGATCCGATCGGCGGTAAACATGACCGCCATCTCGCACGGGGTCTTCCCGACCCTTCCCGAGAGTGCTGCGCGGAGCGCTTTTCCGCTCTCGTATGCGGTCGGCTCTGCGGTCAGTACGACCCTTTCGCCCTTTGCCTCAAGATAGCGCGCGAGCAATCCGATCTGCGTGGTCTTTCCCGCGCCGTCGAGCCCCTCGAATACGATAAATTTCGGTGTGTTATTCATTTTTGGATCCTCCCGTTTCCGAAAGAAAATATTCCTCCATCACACGGCTGACGGTGTAGCCCGCGTACGATCCCGACGAGCCGTGCTCGATCACGGTAACAGCCACAAGCCGTTTTCCGTTATATTCGCCGTACGCCGCAAAGATCGCGTTGTCGCTCGCCTCGGAGGAGACCTGCGCCGTACCCGTCTTGCCGCCAACGGTCACGCCTGCCGCCTTCAGTTCGCGGAAGTAGCGCGTCAGGGTCGCGTTGTTTTCGATCACATCGATGATGCCGCCCATCAGCGTCCCGTAGGTCTCGTCCGAAAACTCGACCTTATTCTGAAGTGCCGTCTCGTAACGGTCGACCATTTCTCCCGTGTAAAACTCGTTCACCGATGAGAGAAGATGAGCGGAATAGCGATTTCCGCCGTTAAATACCGTTGAAAAGTAGCACGCCATCTGAAGCGGGGTAAAAAGATTGTTCGACTGTCCGATCGCCGCCTGAAGCGTGTCGCCGCTCGTCCACGGCGTCTCGCCGTTCTCGTCTCTGTACGAGGGAGACGCGAGAATGCCCGTTTTCTCGGGCAGCTCCAGCCCCGTCCTTTCCCCGAGCCCGAGCTTCTCCATATATCCCGCGATGCGCTCGATTCCGAGAAGTCTGCCAACCTCGTAAAAGAAGTAGTTGCACGAGACCTGTATCGCCTCCGAGACCGCAATCGGTCCGTGACCGTGCCCCTGCTCGGTATAGATCCAGCAGCGCGGATGATAGCCGGGGTAGTAGGTATAGATGCCCGTGTCATTGATCTCGGTCGCAGGGGTGATGATCCCCTCCTCAAGCGCCGCGAGCGCAACGCCGATCTTAAAGGTCGAGCCGGGCTCGTACGTGCCGTCGAGCGCACGGTTGAGAAGCGGAAGCTTCGCGTCGAGGAGCAGGTCGCCGTACTCAACGCCGTAGGTGGAAAGATCATAGGTCGGATAGGACGCGATCGCGATCACCGAGAAATCGTCCGGATCCATCGCGACCGTCGCACCCGCGTCGGCATCTGCACCCGAAAGCGGACCGCCGACCGAGGAGATGTTCTCGATATTTTCCTTCAAGGCGTCCTCTGCGGCGATCTGCACGTCGATGTCGATCGTGAGGTAGACGTCAAGCCCTGCCGTCGGCTCCTTTTCGTAGTAGCGGTTTATGAGGACGCCCGCTTCGTTATACTCCTCGACGAGCGTTCCGTCGATGCCGTGCAGGAATTCCTCATACGCCGCTTCACAGCCCGAAAGCCCGACCTCAGCATCCATAGGGTATCCGAGCGCGGTGTAATCCTCGAGCGCTCCCTCGGGGATCCTTCCGACGCCGCCGAGAATATGCGAGGCGTAGCCCGGATAGCAGTAAACGCGCTCACTATGCGTATCAAATACGACACCGGGGATATTCATCTCCGAAACGTAGGTGTAAAGCCCGTCCGAAACGTCGCGGGCAAACACGAAGGGTGTGTACACGCCAAAGCCGAGACGGAGCATATCGTATCTGACGCGGAAAACATCGTCGATCTCCTCGGAGGAAAGCGACGAGCGCGTCAGCTTATAGCGCGACGTCATCGCCTTGACGAGCGCCTCACAGTCGGCGTCGGGCGGCAGGGAGAGTGCCTTCAGTACCGTCTGAACGCCTTTGTAGTATTCACTCGAGGGGTCGGTCGCCTCAGCGTAGTAGCCGTAATCGGGATAGGTGCCGTAAAGCGGAAATTCAGCGTCTTCGCGGGTGATCTCCTTCGCGCGGAGCGCCCGCACCGTCTCCGCGATCGAGCGATTCAGCTCCTCGGAGGAATCGGGGATCGCGTCATAGGTCAGCGCCATATCACGCACCGCCCTGCTCGTCACGAGAAGCCGTCCGTTTCGGTCGTAGATGTTACCGCGCACGGCGCTTACGGTAACCGTCCGCTTCGATATCCCGCCGTCATAGATCGAAAAGAGATCCGAATTCTTTCCCGACACGCGAATCACGATCAGCTGTACGAGGTAGACCGTACAGACAAGGAGAAAGAGCACGCCGATCGCTATGATACGCGACGGATGCACGGGATTCTTTTTTTCAAAGGCAGACGAAAGACGTCTTCGGGTCATCCGCATCGTGTTTCTCCTTTCCGTGAAGTATCAGAGAGCCGTCAGTCCCTTCCGCGAAACAGGAAGAAGACGGGCAGTAAAAAGACAAGTGTACCGAGAAGCTCGGGCAAAAAAACGTGCGTAAGAAAGACGGCGAATGAAAAGCCGCCCGCAGTCGAAAGAAGCGTCGAGAGCAGCGTGATCCCCCCGCGAAGAAGCGCGACGGGCAAAAGCGCCGTGTAGGAAAAGAGGAGCTCACGTAAGATGCTCCGCTCCCCTCTCCGAACGAGATTCGGAAGGATCGCGCCGACAAGAAAATAAAACAGCCCGAGAAGCGGAAGTCCCACGCCGCCGATGGCATCCGTGAGAAACCCGAGCGCAAGTCCCGATAAAGAGATCACCTTCCATCTGTGCGCCCGTCTGCCCGTCACGGAGAGGACGACGAGATAGCACAGAAGCATATCGGGCACAGCCGAGAACAGCCCGAGTCGCGAAACGACCGAGACCTGAAATAGGGTAAGCAGAAAAATCCGCACTGCGAGGAGAACCGCCTGACCCTTCGTCATCGGCTCCTCCGTGCGGGCTTCTCTTCTGTTTTCTCTATGCGTCTTCAGAAACATAACACCTCTAAAAAGGGCGGACGGCACCCTGTCTTATCCTTTAGGCGTCTCCTCCGTACCACTCTCATCGCCTTCCCCTGTCTCTTCCTCCGTGTAGATTTCGTAATCGGTGACGATCATCAGATGCGACAGACGGTCGACCGCGAGGAGATCCTCCGCGGGACGAAGCACCGCGCTGACCGTTCGGCTGTACGGGTCGGGCGTGATCGTTTCCACACTCCCGACAAGAAGTCCTCTGGGATATACGCTTCCCGTGCCGCTCGTGTGAACGAGATCGCCAACGGCAATGTCGGCGTCCTGCGGGATCCCCCGCATCACAACGAGCCCATCCGCACGGAGGGCATAGTCCCCTGTAACGAGTCCCGTAACGCCCGAGCGCTCAACGAACGCGCCGACCGATACGGCAGTCTCGACGATGCTCAGTACCTTCGACGAAGTGTAGGAGACCTCCTTCACGTAGCCGAAGACGCCGTTTTCGGTGATGACGGGCATTCCGACCTCGACGCCGTGTGCCGTCCCGCGATTCAGCGTGATCACGGTCGCGTAGCTTCCCGCCTCACGTCCGACGACAGCCGCGTCGAGAAATTTGTAATCAATGTGTTCGTTTTTCAGCGAAAGATAGCCGCGAAGCCAATGGTTCTCCGCTCGGAGCGCCTCGTTCTCGTGGAGTGCCTCCTCGTATTCCCGAAGCGCCTCCCTGAGCGATTCATTTTCCTTTTCAAGCCGATCGTATTCGGTGAAGTGATCCGAGAAGCCGGTCACGCCATCGTAGACCCTCGACAGACACCACTGAAAGGGCGTGGCGATCGTCTGCACGCCTTCCCGAACGAGATCGCGCAGTCCCATCGCGGAAAGCACCGCGGGGACCACGGTAAGCACGATCGCCACACAAAGCGCAACCGCAAAAAATCTGCTTTTCAGCGCACTCATTTTCTGCGCCCTCCGGTCGTCGCACCCGCGTCACCGCCCGCGCGATGCGAAAAGCGAAAACCCGAGAAGGCATCCCGCATGCCAAGCGAGGAGGTCGAACGCGCATTCGCGCCCTCGTCTTCACTCTCGAGAATACGGGAAAGACCGATGCAGACCGTGTCAAGCGGACGGTTCGCCCGCATAATGCGAAGCCCCGTCACGTCGCGGATGAGCTGAACGAGTCCCGCAAGCTGTGAGCTTCCGCCCGTCAGAACGATCCCATTCTCATAAATATCCGAGGCAAGCTCGGGGGGCGTTTCCTCAAGCGTCGCCATAATGGCGTCGATGATCTCGCGGACAGGCTGCTGGAGGAAGGGGCGAAGCTCGGAGGAGCACACGGTCACCGCCGCCGCCATATTCGTGCGGATACTGCGCCCGTACGCCTCCATCGGCGTCTTCGCGGAAACGAGCGGATGTACCGATCCGATCCGCAGCTTGATCGCCTCTGCGGACAGCTCCCCGACGAGAACACCGCGACGGTAGCGCATATACTTCATGATCGCCGCGTCAACGGCGTCGCCTGCGATGCGGATGGTCTTTGCCGTAACGATACCGCGCGCCGACAAAACGGCAACCTCGGTCGTTCCGCCACCGATGTCAACGATCATCGAGCCGCGGTTCCGTTCGATCGGAATTCCCGCGCCGATCGCCGACGCGAGCGGCTCCTCGATAAGCTCGACGCGCCTTGCGCCCGCATCGAGCGCCACGCCCTCGACCGCGTTCCGCTCCACCCCCGTAATGCCGCAGGGGGTGCAGATGAAGACCTCGGGACGCGAGAAGAGCGTCGTCGCCTCGATCTCCTTATAGAACGCGTGGAGCATTCTCGTCGCCACGTCGGCGTCGGTGATGACGCCGTTCCGCAAAGGGCGCTCAACGCGCACGGACGGAGGCGTTTTTCCGAGCATCTGCCGCGCCTTCTGTCCGACTGCGATCACCTCATGATCCCGTTCGCGGAAGGCAATGACCGAGGGAGCGCGTAACACGATCCCACTGCCCTTCTGGCAAATAACGGTATTGGCGGTTCCGAGGTCGATTCCGATCTGCTTTGCCATCTCCGTATTACACGCTCCCTTCTGTAGAATTTCTCGATTTCCGAGATTTATTGTCGGTTTTGTTGTTATACTGCCGCTCAGCAGTATTTAAACGGCTTATTTTACACCCGTGTGTCCAAATCCGCCCGCTCCGCGCTCGGTCTCGTCAAGAGACTCCGAAACGAGGAAGCGCGCGTGAAGCACGGGTACAAAGAACATCTGCGCAATGCGGTCACCGCGCGAGACGACAAAGTCCTCGTCGCCGTGATTGATCAATCCGACGCCGATCTCTCCGCGGTAGTCCGAATCGATCACGCCGATCCCGTTCGACAGCGAAACACCCTTTTTCACGCCGAGTCCGCTTCTCGCCGCCACGATGGCAACGACGCCACGCGTCTCGGGCGCGATGGCAAGACCCGTCGGGATCATTCCTCTTTCGCCCGGGCGAAGGGTGATCGTCTCTCCCTCGTCGAGCGCCGCGCGAAGGTCGACCGCTGCCGATCCGTCAGTCGCGTATTCGGGGGGAGTCATCCCCCTCATCAGCTTCAATTTTACAACGATCTCATCGGTACTTTTCTTGCAGCTCATACAGCAAATTCCTTTACAATTCCGTTCTTTTTGTCACTAAACGTCGCATTTTGCCCATCCTCGGGCAGACTACGGCATCATATCTAATTCATTATAACATAACCCTTTCCTTTTTGCAAGAGATATTCTTACAAAGTTGTAAATTTTTTCGTGATTTTTGCAAGAAAATTTCCGTGAGATCTCCCGTTCCCGAGCCCCCGAGATCCACGTGCCCAAAAACAGTTGACAGAGAAAATAAATTGTGCTAAAATAATCAAAAACACGGGAGGAGAAGCGGCGTATGAAGCACACGGATCTATATAACGAAATCAAGCAGTACGGAAGGACCGCGCATCCCTTCCATATGCCCGGACACAAGCGGAATACGGGACTGCTCGGCGAGGATCTCCCGTACGAAGCGGACATCACCGAGATCAAGGGCTTCGACAACCTGCACGATCCCGAAATGGGCGGCATCCTGTCCGCTCTCGCAGACCGCGCATCATCCCTTTACGGGAGCAAACGCGCCTTCCCGCTCGTCAACGGCTCGACCTGCGGCATTCTCGCGTCGATCCGTGCTCTTTCCGAGCCCGACCGAGACATTCTCGTCGCACGAAACTGCCACAAATCAGTCTACCATGCGATCGAGCTCACGGGACAGCGTCACGTCTCCCTCCTCCCGCCGATCGACGAGGAGTCCGGGATCTACGGAAGCATCCGCCCGTCCGACGTCGAGGCAGTGCTCGAAAGGAACCCAGAGATCGGGACCGTCGTCATTACGTCCCCGACCTACGAGGGCGTGATCTCGGACGTCAGATCGATCGCAGAGACCGTCCACAGGCACGGTGCGCGGCTGATCGTCGATGCCGCCCACGGCGCACACCTCGGCTTTTCGGAGGGCTTCCCCGGTTTCCCGTCCGAAGCCGACGTCGTGATCACGAGCCTCCATAAGACCCTCCCCTCACTCACACAAACCGCCCTCGCCCTCGTCTATTCGGATGACGAATCGGTAGCGAAGCGACTTGCGCGCGAGATTTCGGTCTTTGAGAGCAGCAGCCCGTCATACGTGCTCCTCTCCTCGATCGACCGCTGTATCTCCCTTCTCGAAACGCAACGGGACGAGCTGTTCGCGCGATACGAGGAGCAGCTCGGGCGCTTCCGCAGGGACTGCTCGGATCTTAGGCATCTGTCGCTTCTCTCGGGCAACCGAGCCCTCCACCCCGACTTTTTCGGCTACGACAACGGAAAGCTTCTGATCCTTTCACACGCCTCGGACCTCCCCGGCACCGTCCTTGCGGATCGCCTCCGAGCCGAATTCTCGATCGAATGCGAAATGGCGTACGCCGACTACGTCCTCTGTATGACGAGCATCGCTGACAGAGAGGAAAGCCTCGCCGCCCTCTCTCGCGCGCTTCACGCGATCGACGCGTCTCTCAAATCGGACGAGACCGTCTCGCACAGAGCCCTCTTCGTTCAGGCTACCCCTCCCGAGGTCAAGCTGACGCTCAGAGAAGCGGTGTCCCTCCCCGATTCACCGCTCACAGCAAACGAGATCGCCCGCAGCTACGCCTGGGTCTACCCCCCCGGCGTCCCGCTCGTCGTCCCCGGAGAAATCGTGACCGAGGAGACCCTCGCGCTTTTGAAGACTCTCAAGGAATCCGGACTTTCCGTAAGGATCGGAAGATAAAAAAGCAAAGGAATACACTTATGAAAGAACCGACAAGAAACGTCCTCACGCAAGAAGAGATCGAGACAGAGCTTCGCTTTTACAACAAGGCGGATATCCGCTCCTCTGCGACCTCCCTCCTCGCCCTCTCCCTCCTCCTGCTTCCGCTCACCGCGATCTGCATCTATGCCGCCGTGTCAGAGAGCCCCCATCCTGCCGTGACCGTCCTTCTGCTTCTTCTCACCGCAGTCATCCCGACGCCCGTCTTCATCTTTTTCGCCGTTTTCCTCCGCTCCTTCGGAGAAAAAAGGCTGCTCGATCGCGGGGGCTTCGAGATCACGACGCGAGAGCTTCTGTATAAGGAGGAACGGGTCGTACAGCGCCACACCGAGCTTTTCCTATCCTTCGACGGCTTCGAGGACGCCTGCGTTCCGTCCACAACGTATGACCTCGCCTCAGAGGGCGACCCCTTCTATCTCGTCTCCTACAAGGGAAAGAAAAAGATCAGCCTCCTGTATCCCGCAAAGCTGTACGAGCTGCAGAAATAACAGGATGGCTCCCGCAAAAGAACTCCGTTCTTCCCAAGCCACGTAAATATCGATTTGGTTTAGTTTTGAAACCATATCGACATTTTTCGCCCTCTATTTTCTGTAAAACCTCGTTTTATCGGCAAAATAACCCGTTTCTTCTTGATTTTCGGACGGATCTGTGCTATACTGTATCCGTTAAATAAATCCCCCGGAAAGGAATTTCTTATGGAATACAGCTTCGAATCGCTCCCCGCACTCATCGACGCGGGCATCTGGGACGCAGGTCACATTCAGGGCATTGCGTTTGACACGAAAAAGGAATACGTCTACTACTCCTTCACCACAATCCTCGTAAAGGCAGAGGTCGCGACAGGTAAGGTCGTCGGCTACGTCGACGGACTCATCGGTCACCTTGGCTGCATCGACTTCAACGACGAGGACGGCAAGGTCTACGGCTCGATCGAGTATAAGCACGACACGATCGGAAAAGGCATCGCCAAGCGCCTCGGCGTCACCCTCGCAGAGGAAAATGCCTTCTACATCGCAATCTTCGACGTCGATAAGATCGACCGCCTCAATATGGATGCCGAAAAGGACGGCATTATGAAAGCGGTATATCTCCCCGAGGTCGTTGCAGATTACGAAGGCACCGGTGAAGACGGAAAGCCCCACCACTACGCCTGCTCAGGCATCGATGGAACCGCCTTCGGCCCCGCGTTCGGCACGGGCAAGGACGGCAGCTCGATCCTCGCCGTCGCGTGCGGCATCTACGGTGATCTCGAGAGAAGCGACAACGACTATCAGGTCATTCGTGCGTACGATTGGCGCAAATTTGACGCCGTCGCACAGCCCCTCGTTCAGGGCGAGCCCCACCACAGCGGCATTGTCTGTGAGGAGAAGTATCACCTCTTTACGGGTAACACCACCTGGGGCATCCAGAACCTCGAATACGACGCGTATACGGGCGACTGGTTCATCACGGTCTATAAGGGAAAGAAGCCCTGCTATCCGAATTTCCCGATGTTTGTGATCGACGGCTCGAAGGCGCCCTACGAGGAGGAGCTCCGCGGCGTCGTTCCTGTGGAAAAAGCGAAGGTCCTCTCGCTGAAGAAGGTCGGCATCACCGACGAAGCAAGCGGCGTCAGCGGCTTTACCTTCCCCTACGGCGCGACGGGAATCCACGCGCTTGGAAACGGCTCCTTCTATTTCTCGATCCCGAAGAAGGTCCCGATCAATGCAGGCACGAAAAAGCTGCAGGCGGCAAAGATCAAGCTCTACCGCTTTACGGGCGAAGGCCCCGAGGGCTTCGAAGAAGAAACCGTCTGACAATTCTGCCGAAATCTGCATCTCCGCAGGAATACCCTCCCGCCGCGCGGCATATACTCGAAGCAAAGGAGAGGCTCGCCTCTGAGTTTCACGGCAGCACGCGGGAGGTACACAATGCAGACGCCAAACGAATCCATAGGATCAGACAAGCATAGCAGTGCACAGAAAAAGGCAGTACCCTTTCGAGGACTGAAGGAAACGATTCTTCTTTTCTTCGACGGACTGCGCTTTCTGTCGCTCCTGTGGAGCGAATCGACAAAGGAAGATCCCCATCGGCGATAAGCATTGCTTACCGCCGATGTCTTTTTCACCGCCGACTCGATTTTTCTACCGTTTCTCTTGACAACTACGCCCGTATCTGCTATAATACTTACGTCAACCGGGGCACATACCGTAGGGCGTGTGCGCAGTCTTCCTTGCACAATTAAAATTATCGAACATTTTTCACTCATCGGGGTGTGGCGCAGTTGGTAGCGCGCGACGTTTGGG
>JAZSIN010000087.1:0-1765 GCA_045533845.1 Eubacteriales bacterium
GGATGAGCAGCAAATTTACGGAAAAGGCGCAACGGGTTCTTGAACGGGCGCGGCTTGACGCGTCTGGAATGGGTCACACATATGTTGGATCGGAGCATCTTTTGCTCGGACTCGTCAGCGAGAGGTCGGGAATCGCGTCGAAGATCCTTCAGGCACGGAAAGGTAAGGAGGCAATGATCCGTTCTGCTATCGAGCGGTCGGTGGGGGTCGGAGAAAGCACTCCCGTAAGGGCGTCGGACATGACGCCTCGTCTTAAGAAGATCATTGAGGGTGCGGCGCTTGAATCCCTCAAAAACAATCAATGCTATATCGGGACCGAGCACCTTCTTTTTTCCCTCCTTCGGGAGCGGGATTCGGTGGCCTGTACAGTCCTCGAGGAGCTCGGCATTTCGGTTTCGGAGCTGAAAAACGATCTGATCGAGTTTTTTGCCTCATCACTCGATCGGACTGCGGGAGGGTTGGGCGAGGGACAGAAAAAGACGCACAAGACTGAGCATGGAAGGTCCGGGTATAGCGCTTTTTCATTCGGGCGTGATCTCACGGCGGCAGCACGCGAGGGCAAGCTTGACCCGATCATCGGGCGTGATGCCGAAAGTGAGCGCGTGATCCAGATTCTCGTGCGGAGGCAGAAAAATAACCCCTGTCTCGTAGGCGAGCCCGGTGTCGGAAAGACCGCAGTCGTAGAGGGACTCGCCATTCGGATCGCGGAGGGGCGCGTTCCCGATGCCTTGAAGAGCAAGACGATCGTCGCGCTTGACCTTGCTTCGATGATCGCCGGAGCGAAATACCGCGGTGAATTTGAGGAGCGAATGAAGAGCGTGATGGACGAGGCGATGAAAAACCCTGACCTTGTTCTCTTTATCGATGAGATCCACACCGTGATCGGAGCAGGTGCCGCAGAGGGAGCGGTCGATGCGGCGAATATCCTGAAGCCTGCACTTGCGAGAGGAGAGCTTCAGCTGATCGGAGCCACAACACTTGCGGAATACCGTGCGCGTATCGAGAAGGACAGTGCGCTTGAGCGTCGGTTTCAGTCAGTTCGGGTCGGAGAGCCGACTGAGGCGGATACAGCTTCTATTTTACGGGGACTTCGGGATAAATACGAGGCGCACCATCGCGTCAAGATCTCCGATGAGGCAATCGAGGCGGCGGTATCGCTTTCGATTCGGTATATTCCCGACCGATTTCTTCCCGATAAGGCGATTGATCTTATCGACGAGGCGTGCTCGCGCCTTCGTATCCGTACCGAGGCGTATCCTGACGGTCTCGGAAAAATGAAAAATGAGGTTGAGCGACTGCGGAAGGAAAAGGAGGAGGCGATCTCACAGCAGGATTTCGAAGCGGCGGCAACACTTCGGGACTTAGAGAAAAAAACGCGCGACGCGTGTGAGGCAGCGCTCGAGGAGTATAAGAGCCGAACCGAGCGCTTCTCTCCTTCGATCGGAAAGGAAAATATTGCAGAGGTCGTGACACAGTGGACGGGAATCCCCGTTCTGCATCACCTGACCTCCGAGAAGGAACGGCTGTCGTCACTCGAGTCAAGGCTTGCGGAGCGGGTGATCGGACAGACGGAGGCGATCTCAGCGGTCGCACGTGCAATCCGAAGAGGGCGGCTCGGACTGAAAAGTCCTGACAGACCGATCGGATCTTTTCTCTTCCTCGGACAGACGGGTGTCGGCAAGACCGCTCTCGCAAAAGCGCTTGCGGAGGCGATCTTTGACGGGAACGGTGCGCTTCTGCGCTTCGATATGTCCGAGTATATGGA
>JAZSIN010000172.1:0-8925 GCA_045533845.1 Eubacteriales bacterium
GGGTCTCGCGGTCAAGAGACTCGAGGCTTCCCTTCTTGAAGACCTCCGGAAGTAACAGTTAACATAGCGTGGTCGGAAGCTGATAGATCAAACGACCGATGCCGAGGTTTTCATAGCTGATGATATTCTTTTCGGTCTCAAATACCTTTCCGACCTCAAGCGCAACCTGCGCTTCCTTATATGCGCGGGCAAGATCCTTGATGTTATCAACGGCGGTCGAGATACCGATCGCGACCTTGGTGTAGAACTCGGTCGAGAGGGTGTCCGCAATATTCGTTGCGATCTTCTCGATCTCGCGCGATTCGGTTCCGGGACGGATGTCCTTGACGAGAACGATGTCGTGCTCGCCAACGCTGATGACGTAGTCCTTCGACTTATCGGGGAACATATTCTGCAGCATCTCGAAGGGCAGCATATCGGTCTTGCCGAAGAACTTCACGAGGAATACGATACGGACCTCCTCGGTGTTGAAGTGAAGCTCCTTCGACTTGATGTAGATATCACTCGGCAGGATGTTATCGAGAATGATGTTCTTGATAAACGAGCCCTTATCATACTTTTCATCATACAGATTCTTGATGTTACTGAGGGAGATCGACAGAAGCTTTGACATCTTCTCTGCGACCTTATCCTCACCGTCTACGAAGACGATGTATTCGGTCTTATTTCCCGATCCGAGCGTGCGGTAGGTATAGCCGCCCGACGTGAGCACGTCGGAGGAATACGCAAGCTCCTCACGGATACCGGGACGCATTTCGCCGATCTTGCCGAGCTCCGAGCAGGCGATAACCGCGCCCGTCTCATCCATAACGCCGATCACACGGTCGATCGCATCCTTCATCTGATGAATGACACCCTGAAACAATCTGTTTGACATTTGAAACCCCTTCGTCTGTACGATGGCGAAAGCCGCCATCTGAATTAATTTCTTTACACGTTTCGGTATACCCGTACCGCCCAAAAATGCGACATGGTAATATTGCCCTTATTGAAAGTGCCTATATTATAGCACAAATTTTGTTGCATTTCAATAGGTTTTTTCGTTTTTTTGTAATTTTTTCTACAAAAAAAGACGACAATGCTTGTGATATTCGTGCCCCCCACGCATTCAGTCCGTTTTTGCGATGCACAAAAGGCACAAACCGGTGTGGCGCTAACGAGAAAATTGCTTTAAGAAAGCTCGAGCGCGTATACGAGACAGCCGAGCACGAACGATGCCGCCGTTTCGGTGCGGAGGATCCGCTTTCCGAGACCGCAAACGGTCATTCCCTTTTCCCTTGCTCGCGCAACCTCGCTCTGCGAGAAGCCTCCCTCGCTTCCGATCACGATCGAGACCGTCGGCGCTTCCCCGCTTGCGATCCGCTTTTTCAGCGTCTCTACGTTCAGAGCCTCGCCGAGCGGGATCGTGCCGTCGCCCTCGTAGCAGAAGAGGCAAACGTCGCTTTCAGAGGCACGGTCGAGCATTTCGGAGTAGGAAATGCTCGGATAAACGGTCGGAAGGATCGCTCTCCCCGACTGTTTTGCCGCCTCCGCCGAGATCCGCTGACGGCGCTCGGTCTTCTTCTCCTCCGCCTCGGGCTTCACGCGTACGATACACCGCTCACTTTCGAACGGAACGATCTCGTATACGCCGCACTCGACCGACTTCTGAATGACCGAGTCGAGCTTGTCCCCCTTCGGGAGCGCCTGAAAGAGACGCGCGCGGTAAAGCGGCTCGCTGTCCGACTGCTTTTGTGACAGGATCTCTGCACACACGTCGGTATCGGTGATGCGCGTAAGCACTGTTTCGTATTCGATCCCCTGCATATCGCAGACGGTCAGCGGCTCTCCGACCGCCATACGGAGTGAGCGGGAGACGTGGTGCGCATCCTCGCCCGTAATATGGATCACGCCGTCCCGTACGGCGTCACGGCGAACAAAAAAACGCGGCATAGCTTCTCCTTTCCACGCTTTCTTCTCTACGGATTATTTACTGTGCATATTATACAACATTCTGTATGACTTGTCAAACACTTTTTTCGGATTTTGAGAGACGTGCAAAAATATTTACAATTTATCCAAAAAAGCACCCTTCCCTTGCGGCTGCTCCGCAAAGGAGAGGTGCTGTGATCCGACATTATTTCTTACCTTTTCCGTACGGCAAGCGCACACCAGCCGTTCTCCTCTCGCTTCTCCGCGATCGTGAAGCCGTGCTTTTCGAAGCACTCGATCACGTCGCCCGCGCGCTCGGAGATGATGCCCGAGGCGAGGAGGACTCCGTCCTGTGCAAGATACGCGCCAACGTCGGGAGTCATACGGATGATGATATCCGCGACGATATTCGCGCAGATGAGATCGTAAGGTCCCTTCGAGAGATCGACCTGACGGAGAAGATCGGAAACCTCACAAACGATGTTTGTCTGTCCGCTTTCACGGATGTTTTCGTTCGCAACGCGGACCGCCATCGGGTCGATGTCATACGCATTGCAGGTCGCAGCGCCGAGCTTCGACGCGCAGATTGCGAGAATGCCGCTTCCCGTTCCGACGTCGAGCATTCTGCAGCCCTTCTCGGTGTAGTCCTCCAGCAGCTCGATCACGAGGCGGGTGGTCTCGTGTGTACCCGTTCCGAACGCCATGCCGGGATCCATCGTGACGGTGATCTCTCCGTCCTTTGCGTCGTAGGTCTCCCACGCGGGAACGATGACGATGCGCTTCCCGATCTTCAGCGTCTTATAGTACTGCTTCCACGAATTTGCCCAATCCTCCTCGCGCACGCCGTTGATCTCGATCTCACATTCGATCCCCTCTTCGCGGAATCGCTCCTGCAGAAATGCGAGGCTATCAGAAACGCCGCGCTCTGCGGGCAGATAGATCGACACCGCGCCGCGCGTCTTGTCAGCGTTCAGAATGCTCTCGTCGATGAGATCGCCATAGCAGGTCTTGAGGTCGATGTCGCTGTAATCCTCGATCTGCAAATTGTTGCAGACCATACTCATGATCGCCGAAACCTCGTTTAATACGGTGAGCGGGATCGAAACGCGGATCTGTGTCCAATCGGTCACACCTGCGTACGGATCGGGCTCGTCGTCCTTGAGATAGTCGTATATCGTTCTGACTTCGTTCTTTTCGGTATCCTGTTCGGTCATTTTATTTGCCTCCGAATCGTTTCTTGTCTGTATTATATTTCATTCTAACACGCCGACGCGAAAATGTCAAGAATATTCCTCCTGAAATTGCCGAAGAAATGTGATACTGTTATTATAATGCGAAACGGCTGAGTCAGCGCTCGTAACGAATGATCGACTCAGCCTTTTTCTTCTGTTTTCCCAATATCTTCCGTTCAAAAGCCGTGCGTTACGCCCCCGCCTCGCATAAAAAAGCCCGCTGAAGGAAAAGAATTCGCGGATTTTCTTTGAAAAGACCGATAAATTCCGAAAGAACTATTGAAAAATCCGTTTTTTTATGATATAATGTAATTTAATACATTGACTCTCTCCGTAAGGAAAGAAAACGAAAGGAATATTCACTCTATGAAGCTTGGTATCGTTGGACTCCCGAATGTCGGAAAGTCCACTCTCTTTAACGCGCTGACCAGCGCAGGCGCGGAATCCGCAAACTATCCCTTCTGCACCATAGAGCCGAATGTCGGCGTGGTTGCAGTTCCCGATAAGCGTCTCGACAAGCTCGCCGAGATGTACACGCCCGAAAAATACACCCCTGCCGTGATCGAATTCGTCGACATTGCAGGTCTTGTGCGCGGCGCATCCAAGGGTGAGGGACTCGGAAACAAATTCCTCTCCCACATCCGCGAGGTCGACGCGATCGTTCACGTTATCCGTTGCTTTGAGAACGAAAACATCATTCACGTTGACGGCAAGATCGACGCGATACGCGACCTCGAAACGATCAATATGGAGCTGATCTTCTCCGATATGGAAATGATGGAGCGTCGTATTGCGAAGGTCACGAAGGATATGAAGGGAGACAAGTCCCTCGCATCGGTGCTCGAGCTCTACAACCGCGTCCTGAAGGTTCTCGAGGATGGTAAGTGCGCCCGCACGATCGAGCTTTCGGACGACGAAAAAGAAATTATGTCCGAGGTTCAGCTTCTCACGATGAAGCCGATCATTTACGTTGCAAACGTTGCCGATAATGAGGCGGCAAAGGAGCCGCTCGGCAACGCAATGTACTGCGCCCTGAAGGAAGAAGCCTCGAAGGAGGGCGCGGAGGTCATCGCGATCTGCGCGCAGGTCGAGGCTGAGATCGCAGAGCTTGACGCAGAGGATCAGGAGGCATTCCTTGCCGATCTCGGTATCGAGGAGAGCGGTCTTGACCGCCTGATTCGTGCGAGCTATTCCCTGCTTGGACTGATCAGCTATCTGACCGCAGGACCGAAGGAGGTTCGCGCCTGGACGATCACGAAGGGTACGAAGGCTCCGCAGGCGGCGGGCAAGATCCACTCCGATTTCGAGCGCGGCTTCATTCGTGCCGAGATCGTTGCATTTGACGATCTTATGCGCGTCGGCACGATGACTGCCGCCAAGGAGGCGGGGCTTGTCCGCAGCGAGGGCAAGGAATACGTCGTGCAGGACGGTGACGTCGTACTCTTCCGCTTTAACGTTTAATCTCCGAAAAAGGACCTCTTACTATGAGAATGCGTCATAAAAAGCACGGTGAGGAACGCATCCTCGCCTGTGCCGAGTTTTTGATCCCTTCACCCGAAACGAATGAATTCGGCAGGAGCATCGACACGGGTACGCCCGCGATCGTCCCGTCCGAACTTTTCGGAAACGATCTTCCCGTCGCGCTCGAAATCGGGTGCGGCAAGGGCGGTTTTGCCATCAAAACGGCGAAGGCGTATCCCGCAGAGAATCTGATCGCAATGGAGCGCGTCCCCGACGTTGCCTGTATTGCACTTGAGCGCACGATGCAGGAGCGTTACGGTGAAAACGGTGATCCCGAGGCCCTGAAAAATCTTCGCTTCCTCATCGGCAATGCAGAAAACCTCTCCGCGTGGCTCCCGCCGCATTCGATCGACTGCATCTATCTGAATTTCAGCGATCCGTGGCCGAAGAAGGGCTACGCGAAGCGTCGCCTCACCTACCGCAGATTCCTCGAAATTTACAGGAGGATTCTGAAGGAGGACGGCATTCTCCGCTTCAAGACCGACAATGATCTCCTGTTTGCCTCCTCTCTCGAGGAGTTTGAGGTCGCAGGTCTCACCGTCGAATGGATGACAGACGATCTCCACAACAGCGAGCGTGCGGCAACCAACATTATGACCGAGTACGAGTAAAACTTCTCGTCGAAGGGTAAGAACATCCACGCGGCAGACGTCCGCTTTCCGAAAAAATGACGAAACAGAATGAAACGGTCAAACCTCGTGAGCCTGACGGCGTACTGATCGTAAACAAGCACGGCGGCGCGACCTCACACGATATTGTCAGCGATATCCGCCACATCTACCATACGAGAAAGGTCGGTCACACGGGAACGCTTGATCCGATGGCAGAGGGTGTGCTCGTCGTACTCCTTGGACGCGCCGCAAAGGCGGCGGAGTATCTGGTTTCCGACAGAAAGACCTATCGCGCGACCCTGCGCCTCGGTCTCACGACCGACACCGAGGACACAACGGGTACCGTACTCACGAAAGCCGACACGCTTCCCAATGCGGAAACGGTCAAGGCGGTCTGCCGCGAGAGATTCGTCGGTAAGATCGCGCAAATCCCGCCAATGTACAGCGCTCTGAAGGTCAACGGACAGAAGCTGTGCGACCTTGCACGGCAAGGAAAAACGGTCGAACGCGAGGCGAGAGAGATCGAGATCTTTTCGCTCGAATGCGCTCCCGTCGAGGGCGTACCGTCCGACTATGTTTTGACGGTCGAATGCTCGTCGGGAACCTATATCCGCACGCTTTGCGCGGACATCGGGGCTGCGCTCGGCGTCGGGGGCGTGATGGCGTCCCTTGTGCGGCTCGAGGCGGGTGGCTACCGCATCGAGGACGCGGTGCGCGTTTCGACACTCCGTGAGGAGGGCGTGGACACGCTCTATGCACGGCTGAAGCCGACCGAGTCGCTGTTCGCGTCTCTTCAGCGGATCACGCTCCCCGAATTCTTTGAGCGACTTCTCAGAAACGGCTGTACGGTATCGCAAAAAAAGCTGCGCACACAATTCCGCGTCGGCGAGCACGTCCGTCTCTGTTCGCAGGACGGCGTCTTTTTCGGACTTGGCAAGGTGCTTCCCTCCAACGAAAGTCCCGACGGTTCGATCAAATGCATCAAGCTTTTTTCCCTATGACATTCCCCTACCGCCTCCGAGGCGAAGCACAACGATCTGAAAAGAAAGGTGACGAAGCAGCATGGCACATGACTCCGAGCGCGAATCGACTGCCTCTTATCTCGGCAGAGTTCTGACGGTTTTCGTCGAAAAGTCCCCGGACCGCAATCATTGTCCGGCCGCCTATTCCGGATTTTTTCGGAAGGGCTCCTTTCGTATGCGTGTTTTCGTCGTGGGGATCACGAAGAATCCCGGTCCCTCCTTTACGGGGCGCGTCTGCGGAATGATCTACAGCGCAGCGGACGATCCGGACGGATATAAGCGACCCGAGGCAATGATTCTCTCCCCTACCTCGCAGAAGCTGAATCAAGCCGAGCTTGCCGAACGGATCTTCACAAAGGAGGAAAACGAAAAGCATCGGATCGAGCCTCTGATCCACAAGTCCTGCGGCGCGATCGTCTATCGGAGGAGTCCCGATGGGCTTGAATTCCTACTTCTCAACGAGCTTCACTCCGACAAGTGGGGCTTCCCGAAGGGACATATGGAGCGAGGCGAATCCGAGCGCGAGACAGCACGGAGAGAGGTGCTTGAGGAGGCGGGCTTCTCCCCCGAATTCGAACGCGATTTCCGCGAGGAGATCCACTACCGTATCTCAGCAGCGGGTGAAAAATCGGTCGTCTACTTCCTTTCGGAATACGACGGTCCTGTAACCGTACGTCCGAACGAGATCGCGGCATACGCGTGGATCAAGCCCGAGCTTGCGCGGCAGTATCTGCACCGCTCGAACCTCGTCCGTGCGATCGAGCACGCGCACAGCGCCATTCTTACGGCGGCGGGAGTCTGACCCTTTTCTATTTCCTGTTTCGGGAGGAACTGTATGAAATACCCTATCCGATTTCTTTCGATCCTGCTCGCATTTCTCTTACTCGCGAGCGTCGTAACACTCGCGTCCTGCACCGAAAAAATGGAGGTGGATGGCGAAACGACTGTAAGCACCGCAGACGGCACAACGGAAGGAGGCGATAATGCCGAGGATCCGGACCTCACAACGGACGGGAACGATGATTCCTCCGAGGATGCCAACATAACGAGTGCTGAGATTACTACGGACGGCAATGCAGGAGAAGATCCTGACGTCACCACGAACGAGGAGACCTCAACGGAACCCGATGCTACCACGGACGAGGAAATCAAAGCGGAGCCCGATGCTACCACGGGTGAGGAGATCCCCGCAGAGCCTCTCCCCGACCTCGGAAGCGGGATCGGAGACCTCGCTTATACAAAAGATCTTTCGTTTATTGACAGAAGCGGATATGTGAACATCGAGTCGCTTCGCGGCAAGGTCGTCGTTCTTAATTTCTGGGGCACCTGGTGCCCTCCGTGTCGGGAGGAGCTTCTCAACGAATTCCCTTCCATATACGATGCCTACGGGAACGACGTGATCGTTTTGACCGTACACAGCGTTTACAATTACAATGAAAGCGC
The DNA here is from genome assembly GCA_045533845.1 of Eubacteriales bacterium. Classification (GTDB taxonomy): domain Bacteria; phylum Bacillota; class Clostridia; order Oscillospirales; family CAG-272; genus JAZNOQ01. The sequence continues at coordinate 7,741 of JAZSIN010000172.1, forward strand.
GGTCTCCTCGTTTCTCAGCGAGGGCAACATTACGGATATCCCGACCTTCCTCTTTGCGGTCGACTCGGGCGACGAAGCGTATTACGAGCAGCTCGGCGGAACGGGATATTGGCCGTACACGCTCGTGCTTGACACGAACGGTGTGATCGCAGAAAAATTCGTTGGTGCCGTACTCTTTCAGCGGGATCTAAAGCCTGTTATCGATTCCGCACTCGGATCGTGAATTCTCATTCCCGTTTGACAATAAAAAACAAAACCCGCGAAGACGAAAGTCTTTCGCGGGTTTTGTTTACCGATTTTAATAAAATCAGATCTTTTCCTTAACCTTGGAAGCCTTACCAACGCGGTCGCGGAGGTAGTACAGCTTTGCACGTCTGACCTTACCCTCACGGATAACGTCAACTGCAACAACGTTGGGGGAATGAAGCGGGAAGGTCTTCTCAACGCCACAGCCGTAGGAAATCTTTCTTACGGTGAAGGTCTCCGAAATGCCGCCGCCGTGCTTTGCGATCACGGTACCGTCGAACATCTGGATTCTCTCGCGTGCGCCCTCCTTGATTTTGTTGTGAACACGAATCGTGTCACCGATCTGGAAACTCGGTACAGTCTCCTTCTTCTGCTCAGCAGTAAAAGCCTTAATAAGATCCATCTTTAGGCCCTCCTTTATCACCGGACGTTCGTGCGTGAGCTAAAAGCAGAGGACCGCCCTGTATTTATTGATCGTTTTCTGCGAAAGCCCGCAGAGCACATCGGATATTATACCATATAATACTCTGTTTTGCAAGTGATATTCCCAAAAATATTCGGGGTGATTTGTAAAGTTTCTGTGAACAAGGCGCGCCTATACACGCTTCAGCACGGTTTTCAGTATTCCTTTCACGGCTTCATAGAGCACCTTCGCGTTCAGCAGAAGTATGAGAGCGGTGCACACGCCTGCGATCCAAACATCGTACGGGACGCAAGCGGTCATCGCGGCGACCTCGGACAGGAGCAGAAGCCCCGAAAGGAGGATCCTTACGCGCTGTGCGGGAAAGCGAAGCTGTCGCTGCACGTCGAAGTCCTTGATGAGGAACTCGAGAAGGTACGAGAGGAAGGTCGCCGCCGCTGCGCCAAACGCGCCGTAATGCGGGATCAAGAGAAGATTCAGTACGACGTTCAGCACTGCCGCAGAGAGCGATGTGAGGA
>JAZSIN010000302.1:0-3773 GCA_045533845.1 Eubacteriales bacterium
GCCTCAAGAGAGCAAAAATTCGTGCCTCCGAAGGCAGATATCCTCCCTCCCGACCTTCGAAAAATCGAAGTACGGGACGAGGTCTTCCGCGGTGATCGGATCAGGCCTTTCGATGAGTCCGAGGAGATAGCCAAGGAGCCCGATCACGGGCTCGGGAGAATCGATTTTCCTTCGGATCGTGCCGACGTCGAGGTCGCCGTCTCTCTTCGAAAGCCTCCGTCCGTCTGGAGCGAGCAAGAGCGGGATATGCGCAAAGCGCGGCTCCTTCATACCGAACAGGCGGTAGAGATAGATCTGCCGCGGGGTAGACGAAAGGAGATCCCTGCCCCGCACGATCTCGGTGACACCCGACAGACCGTCGTCGACGACCACAGCCATCTGATAAGCGTAGACACCATCCGAGCGGCGCACAACGAAGTCGGTGCATTCCCGCTTGAGATCTTCGCGGTATTCACCCTGAATGAGATCGGTGAACGTAATGCTTTCGTCGGGAACGATCACGCGGAGGGCAGGTTTCCGCCCCTTTGGTGCGCTTTCCCCCGAAAGGAAGCGTCTATGGCATCTGCCGTCATACAGCACCTGTCCGTCGCTTCCGTGCGGTGCGGTCGCCGCGTGAAGCTCGGCGCGCGAGCAGTAGCAAGGATAGAGGAGATGCTTTTCTTCAAGCAGATGCAGATATTGCTCGTACACAGGAAATCGTCGCGACTGATAGCCCTCGGGCTCACCGCCCGTGTCCCAATCGAGTCCGAGCCACGAGAGGTCGGACTTCAGATACTCGATCTGCTCGCCGAACGCACATCTGTCCGCGTCAAGATCCTCAATGCGGAGCACCATCGTGCCGTTCTGCCGTCTGACCGATAGCCACGCTGCGAGTGCGCAGAGGATATTACCGAGATGCATTCTGCCCGACGGCGTAGGGGCAAAGCGCCCGACCGCAGAGGAACGTTCCGCGCTCATCGATACGCCTCCGCAGTCGCCTTTCCCGCGAGCGGAACGAGTATAGACAGCATTTCGGTCACGCGCTCCATCCGCTCGACCGAGATAAATTCAAAACGCGAGTGGAAATTCTCGCCGCCCGTACAGAGATTCGGGCACGGAAGTCCCTCGAACGAAAGGTGTGCCCCCGTCGTTCCACCGCGGATCGGCTGACAGATCGGCGTGATGCCCGAAAGGCGCATCGCCTCCTTCGCACAGTCGACAATATACATACAGGGCTCGATCTTCTCTCTCATATTATAGTAGGAATCGGTGACCCTCACCTCTACCGTCCCTGCGCCGTAGCGTGCATTGATCGTCTCGGCGGCGCGAAGCACCGTAGCCTTCTTCTCTTCAAACAGCGTGCGGTCGTGGTCGCGGATGATATAAGACAGCGTCGCGTGTTCGACGTCTCCTTCCATTTTGTCGAGGTGATAAAAGCCCTCATACCCCTCTGTTCTCGCGGGGATCTCGTTTTCGGGGAGGAGCGCGTTAAATTCAAACGCGATGAGAGAGGCGTTCTTCATACGGTCCTTTGCAGAGCCGGGATGGATCGAAACGCCGTTTATCGTAACCGCGGCAGACGCCGCGTTGAAGGTCTCATATTCGAGCTCACCGAGTGCGCCGCCGTCGACCGTATAGGCAAAATCCGCACCGAAATACGGAACGTCAAAGCGGTCTCCGTCCCGTCCGATCTCCTCGTCGGGGGTGAACGCCACACGCACCTTTCCGTGCGGAACGCCCGACTGCTTCAGGCACTCAAGTGCGGTAATGATCTCAGCGATTCCTGCTTTATCATCCGCACCGAGCAGGGTCGTTCCGTCGGTGACGATGAGGTGCTCTCCCCGATAATTCGAGAGATAGGAATATTCACTCTCTCTCATATAAATTCCCTTCTCCTCGTTCAGAAGTATATCGCCTCCCGTATAGAGAAGGGTCTTCGGCTTGATAGGAAAATCGGGGGCGGCGTCTGCGGTATCCATATGCGCGATCAGTCCGACCGTATTCGGAAAGCCCTCCGCATTTGCGGGGAGGGTTGCTGTGACGTAGCCATTTTCATCAGTTCTGACGTCCTCAAGACCGATCCGAAAAAGCTCCTTCTCGAGAACCGCCGCAAGCACGCGCTGCTTTTCGGTGCTCGGACAGGTCAAAGACGATTCGTCCGACATCGTCGGATAGGAAACGTACGTAAGAAAGCGTTCTTCTACCTTCATTTGAATCTCCTTTTATAAAAGTAACTGCCGGCAAAGAATCTGTCAAATTCTCTACCGACAGTCGTACTGCTTAAATCTCTGCCGCGATGATATAATCGTAAAGCGGCTGACCGCCGGGGATCATTACGTACTCCTTATCGTAGCCGAGCTTTTCGCGCAGGGACGCGAGCATACGCTCCGCCTTCTCCTCGGGGACCGATTCTCCGTAGAAGATGGTCACGAACGCGGCGTGCTCCATATACTCGGTGAGATGCAGGATGCAATCACGGGTGTGATCGGTCACGCAACGGATCTTGCCGTTGACGAGTCCGAGCTTCTGTCCCTTGCGGATCGGCATTCCCTCAACCGTGGTATTGCGAACGGCGTAGGTCACCGAGATCGTGGTCACGTTACCGATCGCCTTCTTCATCGCCTCTACGTTCTCTTCAACCGATGCAGTCTCGTCGAACGCCATCAATGCGGAAATGCCCTGCGGCACGGTCTTGGTCTCGAGCATCACGACCTTACGGTCCTCGGTGAGCTCTGCCGCCTGCGCCGCCGCGAGGAAGATATTCTTGTTGTTCGGAAGGACGAATACCGTCTCGGCAGGCGTCTTCAAGATTGCGTCGAGAATATCCTGCGTGCTCGGATTCATCGTCTGTCCGCCCGTAATGATCTCGTCCACGCCGAGATCCGAAAAGGTGCTCTTGATACCGTCGCCGACGCAGATCGAAACGAAGCCGTACGGCTTTTCGATCGGAACACCCACGGGGCTCTCGTCCTTCTTCGACATATCCGCACCGTCCGACAGCGCAGAATGCTGACTCTTCATATTCTCGATCTTGACGGTCAGGAGCGAGCCGTAGCGGAGCGCCTGCTCAAGCACTTCACCGGGATTGTTCGTATGAACGTGGAGCTTGATGATGTCCTCGGTATCGACGAAGACGACGCTGTCGCCGATCGAGCGGATGAAGTTGCCGAGCTTCGACGCCTTGTCTTCCCCACGATAGGACTTCTTCTTTTCGACGATGCACTCGGTGCAGTACGCAAAGCGGATGTCCTCAGTATTAAATTCGCTGAAGTTTGCTGCGCTCTTCTTCTCGGGCTCTGCGGGAGCAGCAGCCGCCTCTTCTATAACGGGATTACCGTTAAGATAAGACAGCATACCCGTAAGCATTACTGTAAAGCCTGCGCCGCCTGCATCGACAACGCCTGCCTCCTTCAGAACGGGAAGCATCTCGGGGGTCTCATCGAGCGTTTTCTCAGCGACCTGTACAAGGTACGAATAGAATGCAACGAGATCGTCTCCGTTCTCCTTTGCACTCTTCTCGGCTTCCTCGGCACAGCGCCTCATGACTGTAAGGATCGTTCCCTCTGCGGGCTTCATCACCGCCTTGTACGCTTCGTCGGTACCCTTTCGGAACGCCGCCGCGACGTTTTCACACGTTGCCTCCTCAACGGAAGCGAGCGACTTCGAGAACCCTCGGAAAAAGAGGGAAAGGATCGCACCCGAGTTTCCTCTTGCGGAGCGCAGAACAGCGTTTGCGATCTTCTTCGCGGTCTCAGAGAGCGTGTCGCCCTCGCACGAGATCTGCTTGATCCCTG
>JAZSIN010000154.1:0-3480 GCA_045533845.1 Eubacteriales bacterium
AGGTTCACGGCATGGCACAGCGCGGCGGAAGCGTCGTTACCTTCGTTCGCTTCGGCGATAAGGTCAGCGAGCCCGTCGTTGAGGAGGGTCAGGCAGACGTCATCATTGCCTTCGAGCGTCTCGAGGCACTCCGCTACGCACATTTTCTGAAGCAGGACGGCGTCCTCGTCGTCAACGATTGCCGCATCGACCCGATGACGGTCGTGATCGGCGCGAAGACCTATCCCGAAAACATTCTCGAGTCGCTCGGGAAGGAGCACCGCGTCTGTTCGATCAACGCGCAAGAGATCGCGCTCGAGCTCGGCAACAGCAAGGTGCTGAACTCGGTCGTGCTCGGCTTTGCAGCAAAGCACGTCGGATTTGACGAAACGGTATGGCTCGAAACCGTTACGAGCACCGTCCCCCCGAAGACGGTCGACATCAACAAGGCTGCCTTCCTTCGCGGCTACGAGGCACAAAACTGAAAGGATACTGCTTTGCTATGATCTGGAATGAAACGAAAGAATGCATGAGCCGCGACGAAATGACGGCGCTCCAAGGTGCGAGACTCGTAAAGCTCGTCGACTACGTATACCATAATGTCCCGTTCTACCGCAAAAAGATGCAGGCAGTCGGACTTCTGCCAAGCGACATAAGGTCGATCGAGGACATCACGAAGCTTCCCTTCACCACGAAGGACGACCTCAGAGACAATTATCCCTTCGGACTCTTTGCAGTCCCGAACTCGCAGATCGTCCGCATCCATGCGTCGAGCGGCACGACGGGAAAGGCAACTGTCGTCGGCTACACGCGACACGACCTTGACATCTGGGCAGAATGCGTCGCGAGATGTATGACGATGGCAGGGGTAACGAAGGACGACATCATTCAGATCGCCTACGGCTACGGTCTCTTTACGGGTGGTCTCGGTGCGCACGACGGCGCACAGCGGATCGGCGCGACCGTCGTTCCGATGAGCACGGGCAACTCCCAGAAGCTCACCACGATGATGATTGATTTCGGCGCAACGGCGATCGCCTGCACGCCCTCTTATCTCCTGCACATCTCCGAGGTACTCAAGGAGAAGGGTCTCCTTGACAAGATCAAGCTCCGCACCGCGATCTGCGGCGCAGAGCCCTGGACCGAGAAGATGCACCGCGAGATCGAGGAGCGTCTCAACGTCAAAGCGCACGACATCTACGGACTCAGCGAGGTCATGGGGCCCGGCGTTGCCTGTGACTGTGCATTCCACAAGGGACTCCACGTCTGCGAGGACCATTTCTACCCCGAGGTATTGAATTCTGCGACCCTCACCCCCGTCGCGGACGGTGAAACGGGTGAGCTCGCCTTTACGACGCTGACGAAGGAGGGCATCCCGCTCATCCGTTACCGCACGAAGGATCTGACGAGCATCGATCACTCGGTCTGTGAATGCGGCAGAACGAGCGCGCGTATCTCTCGCTTCAAGGGACGCGTGGACGATATGCTCATCATCCGCGGCGTTAACGTCTTCCCGAGCCAGATCGAGGCGGCACTCGTCGACGTTGAGGAGGTTACGCCCCACTATATGATGATCGTCGACCGTGTGAACAATCTCGACACGCTCGAGATCCAGGTCGAGCTTGCAGAACGGTATTACACCGACGAGATCCGCGTGATCGAGGGTCTCACGAAGAAGATCGGTCACGTCATTCAGCAGGCGCTCGGTATCAACGCGAAGATCAAGATCGTCGAGCCTCAGTCCCTGAAGCGCAGCGAGGGCAAGGCAGTCCACGTAATCGACAACCGTAAGCTCTACTCGTAACCACACGATTTTAAGGAGGAATTTACTATGTTTGCTAAGCAGTTAACCGTTTTTATCGAGAACAGATCGGGCAGACTCTCCGAGGTCCTCGGCGTTCTTAAGGAAAACAACGTAAACATCCTGTCCCTCAGCCTTGCAGACACGACCGAATTCGGTCTGCTCCGTCTGATCGTGGACGACGCGGCGCGCGGCAAGGAAAAGCTGACCGAGAAGGGCTTCTCTTCCCTCCTCTCGGACGTTTCCATCATCAAGATCCCCCACAAGGTTGGAAGCCTGCAGGAGCTCCTCAAGGCGATCGACAAGGACGGTGTCAACATCGAGTATATGTACGGTCTTTCGATCGACTCCGACCAGGCGTACGTCGTTCTTAAGGCGTCGAGCATCGAAAAGCTCGACAGGATCTTCGCAGAAAACAAGATCATCACCCTCTCCTGCGCGGATCTCCTCAGCCTGCAGAAGGCATAACGAAGCAGAGAAACAGCAAAAAGCAGGTAATACTATGTCCTTTAATCAGAAAATGTTCGGGCTCGGAAGCAAGCGCTCGATCATCAGAGAAATTTTTGAATATTGCAAAACGCGCGCCGCTGAGATCGGTGCGGAAAACGTCTACGACTTCAGCATCGGAAACCCGAGCGTTCCCGCACCCGCTGAGGTGAACGACGCGATCCGTGCGCTTCTCGACACGCGCGACTCGGTATCTCTTCACGGCTATACCTCCGCGCAGGGCGACGCCGACGTACGGAAGGCGATCGCGGAGAATCTCAACGCGCGCTTCGGCGTGGGGATCTCCCCGAATCTGCTCTATATGACCTGCGGTGCCGCCGCCTCCCTTTCGATCTGCCTCCGCGCCCTCATCGAGGACGGCAAGAACGAGGAATGCGTCGTGTTCGCGCCCTTCTTCACCGAATACCGCGTTTTCATCGAGAATGCGGGCGGTAAGGTTGTCGTGAGTATGCCGCAGGCAGACTCCCTGCAGATCGACCCCGTGGATCTCGAAGAGAAGATCACCGAAAAAACGAAGGCTGTGATCGTCAACTCCCCGAACAATCCGAGCGGTGTCGTCTACTCTGAAAGAACGATCGAGGCGCTCTGTTCGGTCCTGCAGAGGAAATCTAAGGAATACGGTCACGAGATCTATCTCATCGCAGACGAGCCCTACCGTGAGCTCGTGTATTCGGACGTCAAGGTCCCCTACCTGATGAACCACTACGAGAACACCCTCGTTTGCTACTCCTACTCGAAGTCTCTCTCCCTTCCCGGAGAACGGATCGGCTACATCGCAGTATGCCCGAAGGCTTCGGATGCGACGAATCTCTACCTTGCCGTATGCGGCGCGGGCAGATCGCTTGGCTACGTTTGTGCGCCAAGCCTCTTCCAGCACGTGATCGGTCAGTGCCTTGCCGCGAAGGTGAACGTCGACGCGTACAAGGTGAACCGCGATATTCTGTACGGCACGCTTACTGAGTACGGATACGACTGCGTGAAGCCCGACGGTGCGTTCTACCTCTTTGTCAGAACACCCGGAGAGGATGCCTACGCCTTCTTTGAAAAGGCAAAGGCACACGAGATCCTCGTCGTTCCCTGCGACGATTTCGGGCTCAAGGGATACGTGCGGATCGCGTACTGCACCTCGACAGAAAAGATCCGGAATGCGCTCCCCGCCTTCCGTAGACTTGCCGAGGAATACAAGTCGGAGG
>JAZSIN010000088.1:0-2454 GCA_045533845.1 Eubacteriales bacterium
AGTGCATCCGCATGCTTACCTTCCTGCCCCTCGAAGAGATCGACGCGATGGCGGATTGGAAGGACGCGAAGCTGAACACCGCGAAGGAGATTCTCGCGTACGAGCTGACGAAGCTCGTCCACGGCGAGGAGGAAGCAACCAAGGCGCAGGCTTCGGCACGCGCACTCTTCGGTGCATCGGTAGAAGGCGCGGACGTTCCGACGGCTACCCTCTCCCCCTCTGATTTCACGGACAGCAAGATCGACCTCATCTCGGTGCTCGTCAAGGCGGGACTCGTTCCGTCGAGAAGCGAGGGCAGACGCGCGATCGAGCAGGGCGGCGTGACCTTCGGTGACGTAAAGGTGACCGACGTCAAGGCTGAATATACGGAGAGCGATTTTGCAGACGGTGTGATCATCCGCCGCGGCAAGAAGACCTATAAGAAGGTCATTGTAAAATAAAAAGCACCGAAAATGGGGAGAAGTGATTTATCTTCTCTCCATTTTCCAATTCTCTAAACCACACAGAGAAAGGTCGAAGCGTATGAAGGACTATGACGTAATCGTATGCGGCGCGGGAAGTGCAGGATTTTGTGCAGCGGTCGCCTGCGCAAGAATGGGCGTCAAAACCGCACTTGTCGAAAAATATACCGCTCCCGGTGGGATCTTGACCGTCCTCGGAAACGTCTCAATCGATCAGTTTAACAATCCCTTCATCAAGGACAGAAAAATGGTCATTGAGGGCATCGGCTGGGAGCTCGCTTTAAGGCTTTACAAAGCCGGATACGCGCGCATTCCCGATATGAACGCTGAGCGCAAAAATCACGCGCAGTACGGCGTCAAGGTGAATCCCGTTGCGACCGCCAAAACAATGGACGATATGCTGCTCGAAAGCGGAGTCTGCCTGTATTACGGTCAGAGCGTTGTCGATGCGGAGGTAAACGCGGGAAAAGTGGAGAGCATTCTGATCTCTACGAAATCGGGACTTAAGCGCCTCTCGGCAGTCATCTTCATCGACTGCACGGGAGACGGTGATCTCGCCGCCTTTGCGGGGGCTGAATTTGCGGCAGGCGACGGAAACGGCGGCTTCCAGCCCGGTACACTCAGATTTTATCCCGCAGTCGCTGCAGACAATAAGATCCTGAACTACGGCGACAACAAAAATCACGTCAAGCTGGACGTAACCAACAGCGACAGCATCACAAGATCCGAAATCGAGTCGAGAAGAATGATCTATGAAAAAATGGAAAAGGGCGACAAGATTATGGCGATCGCCCCTGCGGTCGCACCGCGAGAAGGCAGACGGATCGCAGGGCTTTCGGAGATAAACGTAGAGGACTACTGCTCCGGCAAGGTGTTTGACGACTCGGTATGCTATTCGTATTGGTTCGTGGACATCCACAGAGACGGAGCGCCTACGATCAAGAAATATATTATGCACGACAAAACGCCTACGATCCGCCTCTCTGCTATGATCTCGAAGGATTTCCCGAATCTCCTGATGGCGGGCAGATGCATTTCCTCCGACCGAGAGACCAACTCGTCCCTCAGAGTCAAGGCAAGCTGTATGGCGATGGGCGAGGCGATCGGCACCGCCGCGGCGATCGCGATCAAGGAAAACGTTGACACGCAACATATTTCGATCCAAGCGCTGAAGGATACGCTCGATAAAAGCGGAGCGATCATCCCCGGAAAAGAACGCTACTTTGATATAGGAGCAATCGAAAAGGACTGATTCAATGAATCAGTCCTTTTCAATCATCCAAACGATATTACGACGAAGTAAAGATATTCCCCGAAGCCCCCGGTCTCGGGCTCTGCATTTTTTATTCTTCGGCTCTCCCATTCCCCGAAAGCGACGCGATAAAGTCGGACGGAGAAATACCAATCGCCTTCTTAAAGGCACTCGAAAAATACAAGGGATCAGAGAAGCCTGACAGAAGTGCAACGTTCTTTACCGAACTGATTCCAAGCTCAAACAGCGAGATCGCATATTTAAAGCGAAAGGCTCGCAGATACTCGCTGTAGCTGACGTTCATTTTCTCCCTGAAGAAATGCGATAGGTACTTCGGGTTGTACCCGATCTCCTTCGCGATTCGGGAGATCGAAAGCTCGGGGTCGCGAAAATTTTCCTCCGTAAGCTCAATCATCCGCTCGATCGTATCATTTTTCGTATTTTTGCTCACAGAAAGGCGGGAAAACACATAAAGCAAAACGCATTCTGCGACCATATCGACGTTTTCCTCGGGCGTACTGACGAGACATTCCTTACAGAACGGGATCAGCGCGTTACAGCCCTCTCTCCCTCGTGTATGCGGATAGAGTCCAAATCGGTGGAGCAGTCCGTCCCCCCGTGCGCCGCTGAAGTCGATATAAATATATCGGACGCCCTCACCCGAAAGAAGCATAAAGTGCTCCCCCTCGAAGCCGAAGATCAGCGTCCCCACCGAAAACGGGTATTCCCGCCCGTCGAAGG
>JAZSIN010000279.1:0-4176 GCA_045533845.1 Eubacteriales bacterium
GGTCGACGTTTTCCATACCGCAGATCGCGATTGAGTCATCGTCCGAGCCGCGCATGACCTGGAATTCTATCTCTTTGTAGCCGTTTACGCTCTTCTCGATCAGAACCTGATGAACGGGAGAATGCTTGAAGGCATTGATACCGATCCCAACGAGCTCCTCCTCGCTGTACGCGAATCCGCCACCCGTTCCGCCGAGCGTGAATGCGGGACGAAGCACGACGGGATAACCGATCCTCTTTGCCGCATCCTTTGCCTGTTCGAGGTCGTACGTGATCTCGGAGGGGATAACGGGCTCGCCGATCGAAAGACAAAGCTCCTTAAAGAGCTCTCTGTCCTCGGCGCGCTCAATGCTCTCGGAGCTCGTTCCGAGAAGCTCTACGCCGCACTCCTTAAGGACGCCCTTCTTTTCAAGCTGCATCGCAAGGTTCAGACCGGTCTGACCGCCGATGCCGGGAACGATCGCGTCAGGACGCTCGTAGCGCAGGATCTTCGCAATATATTCGAGTGTCAGAGGCTCCATATATACCTTGTCCGCGATCGTCGTGTCGGTCATGATCGTCGCGGGGTTGGAGTTGACGAGGACGACCTCGTATCCCTCCTCCTTCAGCGCGAGACACGCCTGCGTGCCCGCATAGTCAAACTCTGCCGCCTGACCGATGACGATCGGACCCGAGCCAATGATCAGAATTTTTTTAAGATCGGTTCTTTTTGCCATTTTTCCATACCTCCGATAGCAACTGCTTTATCTGTACCGTTCTGTGTTTTACTTTTTATATATGACCCTTCCGTTCCGTACGGTAAGGTAATTGACGCCGAAAAGCTTCATTCCCGTAAAGGGCGTCGCTCTTCCCTTCGTCAAAAATTCATTCGGATCGACCGTGAATTCCTGCGACAGATCCCAGACCGAGAAGTCGGTCCCCATCGGAATTCCGAACCGTTCACGCGGCTTCAGCGCCATCACCTCGACGAGCTTCTCCATCGAGATCACGCCCGTCTTCACGAGGTGCGTGTACATCGCGGGGAACGCGGTCTCAAGCCCGACCACCCCGAAGGCACTCTTCTCGAGTCCCCTGCTCTTTTCCTCCGCGGAATGGGGTGCATGGTCGGTCGCGATCATATCGATCGTTCCGTCAACGAGACCTGCGATCAGCGCCTCCTTATCTTCTCTGCTCCGAAGGGGCGGATTCATCTTGAAGCGTCCGTCGTCCTCGAGATCGCCGTCGTCAAGAATGAGGTAATGCGGCGCGGTCTCGCACGTTACGTCGACGCCATCCGCCTTTGCTCTCCTGATCAGATCAACGCTCTCCTTCGTCGAAATATGGCAGACGTGGTACTTGACCCCTGTCTCCTTCGCGAGCTTAAGGTCGCGTGCGATCTGCCCGTATTCGCTCTCGGAGCAGATCCCGCGATGTCCGTGCGCCCTTGCATATGCGCCGTCGTGGATATAGCCGCCGCGTAGAAGCTCGTTGACCTCACAGTGCGCAACGATCATTTTTCCGAGCAACTTCGCCGTCGTCATCGCCTCGCGCATCATACCGTCACTCTGTACGCCTCTGCCGTCGTCCGAGAATGCGATCGCGTCACGCGCCATTCCTTCGAGATCGGCAAGCTCATCGCCCCGCTCTCCAACTGTGATCGCACCGTACGGATAGACCGAGATCAAAGCATTTCTTTCGATGAGATCGAGCTGCTCCCGAAGGTGCTCCACGCTGTCGGGCACGGGATTCAGATTCGCCATCGTGCACACTGCGGTGTAGCCGCCGCGTGCCGCCGCACGCGACCCTGTTTCGATCGTTTCCTTATAAAAAAATCCCGGCTCTCTGAAGTGCACGTGCACGTCACAGAAACTGGGAAGTAAAATAAATTCGCCCGAATCGGGAAAAGAAACAGCATCGCCCGCAACACGAATTGCAGACTCAATATCGGAAGAAGAAAGGAGATCGGTCTTGAATTTCATTGTGTTCATTCCCTGGATCATATCCATTCCTCCATTCCTATATGTGGTTTATCCGGAACGCCCATTCGAGCATTTCCACAGATCACTTTATTATAGCACAAAATGCTTCCTCCGTCAATAGATATTTTGCCGAAAGAAGCGTTTTTTTCGCACAAAATTTTGTTCCGTGCCACGTAGCTTCATTTTCCGTGCGCCGCAACGCTGTGCATCACGCCGAACAGAATATAGATCGCAAGCATCGAAGACCCGCCGTAGCTGATAAAGGGCAGGGTGATGCCGACGACGGGTAGCTGTGCGAGGCACATTCCGATGTTCTCGATCGACTGTACGACCACCATCGCACCGATCCCGACCGCAATAAGACGACCCATATCATCCTTCAGCTTCATCGCGAGATACAGAATGCGACAAACGAGTGCACAAAGGAGCAGGATCACGACAACACCGCCGACGAAGCCGAACTTCTCGCAGACCGTCGCAAACATAAAGTCGGTATGCGACGCGGGCAGGATTCGATGCACCTCGCCCCCGCGGAGACCTCGTCCGAAAAAGCCGCCGTTCAGGATCGCGTCGCGCGACAGAAGCGGCTGCATCCCCTTTCCGAGCGGATCGAGACTCGGGTTAAAGCCGACAAGGATACGCTCCTGCTGATAGTCTCCGAGCAAATCCCAGAGAAACGGAAAGAGCGCCGCAACAACGGCAAACAGCCCGAGGTCGTAAAAGACGCTCATCCCCGCCGCAAACAGCATAAAGAGAATGATCGCAACGTACACGAGCGCAACACCAAGATCACCCGAAAGCAGGATCGCACCGACGATCAGTCCCGCGTGAAGCGCGAGCCCGAGGAGATATCTCGGACGGTTGATCCTCCCACCGACCATCGACAGATGCTTTGCGAAGGTGCAGATAAAGGTCATTTTGATAAACTCGGAGGGCTGTACCGTGATCTCGGTCCCACCAAGCGAAAAAACGGTCAGCCAGCCGCGTGTACCACCCTGCGTGTTTCCGAACAGCGCGGTCACGAGCAGGAGGATTGCCGAAAAGGCAAGGAACAGGATCCAGTACCGATTCACGATAAAGCGGTAGTCGAGATGCGAGATCACGGTCATCAGAACGAAGCCGAATACGCTCATCCCGATCTGCATCACGAGGCGGCTTCTTCCGAATACGTCGGTCGCACCCGTGAGAATGACCACGCTGTACAGATTTAGTAAGACCGTCACCGCTACGAGGATCGGATCAAGCTTCCCGAAGACCGTAAAGAAAAGACGGCGGAGCCACTCTCCCGAACGACTTCCGCGAGAGGTGCGGGATAAAAAATATTGATTTTTCGCCATATTCCCGTCCTCCGTTCGCTTTTAAGAAAAAGCACCTATGTCCGTTTGCCTCCATAAGTGCTTTTTCCTATGTCCGCACCCCGTGCGGAAAAAATAAAATCAGTACTGTCTGCCCCAGACGACCATATGCTTCGCGGGCTTTCCGCAACACACGCAACGGACGGAGAGGTTGTTCTCCGTGAAGGGGATGCAGCGCGGCTCCACCCCGCCCGTCTCGTCCTTCAGCTTTTCCTCACAAGCGACGTCACCGCACCACATTGCCTTGATAAAGCCGGGCTTGTTCTCAGCAGCGTCGAGGAATTCCTCGTAGCTTCTCGCCTCGTGCGTCTTCTGTGCGAGGTTTTTCCTCGCGCGCTCGACGAGCTCGTCGTGAACGAACGTAAGCATCTTTTCGACCTCACCCTCGACCGAATCGATCGAAACGAAGCTCTTCTCTCTCGAAACGCGGCTGACAAGCACGCACTTCCCTTCCTCAATGTCACGCGGTCCGATCTCAAGACGGACGGGAACGCCCTTCATCTCGTACTGGCTGTACTTCCAGCCCGTGCTGTTTTCGCTGTCGTCGAGCTTCACGCGGAAGCCCGCCTTTTCGAGTCTTCTTTTCAGCTCGCCCGCCTTCTCGAGAACGCCCTCCTTATGCTGTGCAACAGGAACGATCACGACCTGGATCGGTGCAACGGCAGGAGGAAGGATCAGACCATTATCATCGCCGTGTGCCATAATGATCGCGCCGATCATACGGGTCGAAACGCCCCACGAGGTCTGGTGCGGATAACGGATCGTGTTGTCACGCCCCGTAAAGGTAATATCAAATGCTCTTGCGAAGCCGTCTCCGAAGTAGTGCGAGGTGCCTCCCTGAAGCGCAACGCCGTTGTGCATCAT
>JAZSIN010000186.1:0-5874 GCA_045533845.1 Eubacteriales bacterium
CGCTGACTGAGATGCACCATCAATACGGCAAGCAGATACGACAAGACACCCGAAACGATATAGACGAGCGCAAGAAGTGAAGAAACGGTCAAAACCGCCGCAAGCTTCGCAGAGGACACAAGCGTCTGCAGTTTAGCATAAAGCCAGAGCATCGGTTCCGCATCGGTGAGAAGCTTCGGCTGCTGCACGGTATCGGAATCCTCCTCCGTCGCGGCTACATAGTAGATCGCGCCGTCCTTTTCGTAGACCGTCTCCGCGCCGACGAGATTGATCGCGTCACCTGAAAGATTCGGTCCAAGGAGCGAAAGAAGGTTTGAGGAGAGCATCAGGAGAAGCGCAAGGATCATCAGAACGGGATGCTTCAGAATGTACGAGAACATCCGCTTCAGAACGGGAATGCGGATCGCGCTCTTCTGATCCGCACCCTTTTTCAGGTCGTTCGGGTTTTCACGAAAGTTCATCATTCCTCCGCGTCCCCCCATCATTCTACCGTTATTCAAGGATCGCACCCCCTAACTGTGAGTCGCTGATCTCACGATATACGGTACAGCTCTTGAGAAGCTCGTCGTGCGTTCCGCTTCCGATGATCTCGCCCTCCTCGAGGACGAGGATCAGATCGGCGTGCATGATCGAGCTGATGCGCTGTGCAACGACGATCGTCGTCGTGTCCGTAAGCAGATTCCGCATCGCCGCACGAAGCGCAGCGTCGGTCTTATAGTCGAGTGCCGAGGAGCTGTCGTCAAGCACAAGGATCTCGGGATCACCCGCAAGGGCACGGGAGATGAGAAGCCTCTGCTTCTGTCCGCCCGATACGTTCGTTCCTTTCGAGGTAAGAAGATGCCCGTATTTTTCGGGAAAGGCTTCGATGAAGTCCTCCGCCTGCGCGGCACGAGCGGCACGGGCGATCTTTTCGTCGGAAAGCCCTCTGCCGAAATCAATGTTCTCTCTTACCGTCTCGGCAAAGAGAAAATCGTTCTGCATCACGACGCCGAACTTCGCGTGAAGCTCCTCGGGTGGGATCGTGCGGACATCCCTTCCCTCTATGTAGACGCCTCCCTCGTCGGGATCGTAAAAGCGCATCAGAAGATTTAAGATCGTCGTCTTTCCGCTACCCGTCGCACCGATCACACCGAGTGTTTCGCCCTTTTTGAGGGAAAAATTGATGTTAGCAAGATTGTTCTTCGTCTTATTGTAGGAGAAGGAAACACCGTCGAAGGTAATATACGGAAGCTCCGGACGGCGCGGATGCTCCTCCTCGGTCATAAGCTCGAGCCCGTTGTCGGATTTGAGCACCTCCTCGATGCGATCACCCGACGCGCCACCCTTCGTGAGTCTCGTAAAGACACGGGAGATCGTCATCATCGCGACCGACATATGCGTGAAATACTGCGTGAAAGCGATGATCGTCGCGGGGTGCATCTGACCGTTGATAACGCGGATCGCGCCGACGATGATCACGGCAACCATACCGAGATTCATAATGATGTTAAGCGCGGGATTCGACAGCGCCATTGCAACGCCCGCACGACACTCGGCATCGACGAGATCGCGGTTCGCCTTGTCAAAGCGTCTCTTCTCGTACTCACCCTTCGACAGCGCCTTGATCACACGGATCCCCTGTGCGTCCTCTCTGACGACACGCGTTACGCCGTCGACGTTCGTCTGTACCTTCGTGTAAAGCGGAACGCCGTGCTTCGTGATGTAAACGATGACGACCCCAAGGAACGGGACGGTCGCGAGCATCACAAGCGTCAAGGTTGGATCGAGAATGAGCGCGCAGATGATACTTCCGATAAAGAAGATAGGGGCGCGGACGCCGATCCGAAGGGTCGCGCCGATCACGCCGTGGATGTTATACGTATCCGACGTCAGACGCGCTTCAAGGCTCGGAATGCTGAAATGGTCGAGACGGCTGCCCGAAAGCGCGGTCGTTTTCTCGAACAGATCGTGTCGGATCTGCTCGGTAACGTCGCGGGCGACCTTCGACGCCATGCGATTTGCCATGATATTCAGAAGCATCGTGAGAAGTGCGGCAAGCACCATCACGCCGCCCCACACGAGGATCAGCGCGAGCGATCGCTCGGGAACGACCTTACTGAGCAGATGATCGAAGATCATCGGGATTGTCAACTCCATAAGCGAGCCGATCAGCTTAACGAACAGCGTTGCGATCGTAAACCACATGAAGGGCTTGATATAGCGAAAGATCAGTTTCACGAATAGTCCCCCTTAAACATCCTGTCATCAAAATTATACATACATTTATTATACCATATTTTTCCCGTGTGTCAATCGGAAAGGAAACATTTTTCAAAAAAAGCGGCTTATTCGCGATCACGCGCAAATAAGCCACTTGGTTTTATGAAAGGATCATTCCTGTCCTTCGGGCGGGTCCTCACGATAGGATCTCGGCTCGTCCGCATCCGCGCGGACCGCCGCCTCCCATTCACGGGCCTCGCGTTCCTCCTCGATCTCCCTCCTGCCTTCTCGCTTCTCGGGCGCGAGGTAGAGATCGTATCGCGATCCGACCTCTCTCCTTCGCGTTCTGAAAAACAGAACGGAGACGAGTAAGAGGGCGATCAACAAAATGAACAAGGGATCGACGAGTGAAAACCGCGCATACGACGCATAGCCCCGAAGTGCGGTCGAGGCGTGAGAAAAGAGCCTCGGGAACAAAAACGGGATCACCGTGAAAAGGCACGGAAGAAGCACCGTCCACCTGCCTCCGACCGCGACGCGGTAGAGCTTTCCGACGAAGCGGCTCCGCTCGGTTTTTTCCTCGGTGCACAAAAGATAGACCGAGACCGCCGTAATCAGAATGACCAAAAGCGTGCCGACCGCCACAAGAGCCGCGTCGACGATATAAAGCGTCACTACGGTGCGGTAAAAGCTGTAGTACTGATTTCCCTCCCCGAACAGCTTTAGAAGCTCGTACGCGCCTCTCGCGTCCTCCGTTCCGAAAAAATTCGCGTTGTGCCAATAGAGGAGCGAATGGCTGTCCGATCTTCCGTCCGCCGTCTGAAAGGACACGACGGGAAGGAGCGAAAGGATGAGAGTAAAAAGGAGAAACACGACGGGAATGAGATGACGGATCAGAATGATGCGGTAACGGCGATCCGTCCACAGCTCCTTCAGTCTCTCCGCGAAGCAGGAGGAGGTCTCCGCCCTCGTAACGTTCGCGTCCTTCATTTATTCGGGCGTTCCTTCCATGTAGTAGGACGCCTCCATATCGGCACAGCAAAGTCCGAAGGCGAGCGGGAACATCTCAAGCGCCTTGCCGACCTGGCTCGTCTCCTCGGGTCCCGAGAAGCCCATATGATAGCGAATGGCAAACGCCTCGTCTCGCGTGAGCTTCATATAGCCCGAGATGATGTAGACCGACTTCTCGCCGTGACCGTACGGAAGCTGATCGTTGATCGTATAGTAGGGGACTTGTACCCACGTTCCGTTCTTCTTGACGTTCCGCATTTCGGTGACGTAGAAATTCGTCTTACATACGTCGTGTAAAAGTGCGGCGATGGCAAGCGATTCGTCCGAGTAGTGGAAGCCGTATCGCTTTTCGAGGCGCGGCATAATGTCGCAGAGGCACTCATAAACGTTAAGGCTGTGCTCGAGCAGTCCGCCCTCGTAATTCCCGTGGAAGCGGGTCGAGGCAGGAGCGGTGAGAAAATCGCTCTTCTCGGGGTCGGTCAAAAATTCGAGGAGCTTATCCGCCCCCTCTCTCTTAATCTTCGATTTGTAGATCTCAAGAAATTCCTGATAATTTGTCATAAAAGACTCCATTCTATCGCGGCACCGTATAGAGAAATGCCGCTGTGGTTATTCTAACACAAAAAAGTCGGTTTGTAAAGGGCTTCCCCGAAAATTTCACAAACCGACATATTTTGTATGTTTCGTTACGTCACGGGTAGCTGCATCGCGTCGACCCGTTTTTTGAACTCCCGATACGCCATAATGCACATCACGAGCTGTACGCCGCCCGTAATGAGCCACGAAACGGGATAGGACATATACAGTACGCCGAGCGCATCTTCTCTGTGATACTCGAAGTAATAGCGGAAGATCGTGAAGATCCACACGATACGGAAGCCGCACGCGCCAAGGAGCGAGACGATCGCAGGACCGAGCGTCTTCCCTATTCCGCGAAGACACCCGACGACGACGTCCATCATACCGCACAAAAAGTAGAAGCTTGCAACGTACGCCATTCGTTCAACGCCGCTCGCGACGACCGCCTCAAAATCCGGCTCGTCCGAATTGACGTAAAGCGAGACGAGCGGTTCGCGGAACAGAAGCGCCACACCGCCAATGATCGCCCACGCGAGGAAGACGACGAGGAGACACGCGCCGAGGGTGCGGAGAACGCGCTTCGGCTTTTTTGCACCGACGTTCTGCCCCGTAAAGGTGAGAGCCGCCTGATAGACCGCGTTCATCGCATTATAAATGAAGCCCTCTATGTTCGAGCCCGCGCCGTTGCCTGCAACGACGACCGAGCCGAAGCTGTTGATCGAGGACTGGATCATAACGTTCGAGATCGAGAACATACTGCTTTGAATGACACACGGAACGCCGACCCAGATGATCCGCCGAAAGGTTCTTCGGTGGAACTTCAATTCGCGAAAGGAGAAGTGCAAAGCTCCCTTCTGCTTTGAGAGATAAATGAGGATAAGCACGGCGGAGAGATACTGCGACACGATCGTCGCGATCGCAACACCCGCGACGCCCATATGGAAGGCGATAACAAGAACGAGATTAAAAAGAACGTTGACCGCGCCCGAAACAGAGAGGAACAGAAGCGGACGCTTCGTGTCACCCGACGCGCGGAGCACCGACGCACAGTAGTTATACACAAGGTTACCGGGTGCTCCGAGGAAAATGATCTTCATATACAGGGCGGCGGCGTCAAGCACCCGCTCGTCGGTATCCATCCAGACGAGGAAGGTCCTCGAAAACAGAAGGCCGACCGCCATAATAATAAATCCTCCGACGAACGCCGTGATCACCGAGGTGTGCAGGACCTGACTGACCTGCTCGTCCTCTCCTGCGCCGAAGTGCTGTGCGGCAATGACCGCAGAGCCGATCGAAAGTCCGAGGAGAATATTAACGATCAATCCGTTCAGTGAGCCCGTGGAGCTCACCGCCGCAAGTGCGTCGCTTCCCGCAAAGTTTCCGACAACGATGAGGTCAGCGGCATTATAAAGCAGGCTGAGAATACCTGTCAGAATAAGCGGGACCGAATAAGAGATGATCTTCCAAAGAAGCGGTCCCTCGGTCATATTCATCTTGGGTCTTTCCCTTTTTTTACGGATCGGTTTTACGGTCGATACAGCGCTCATACGGTTTCCCCCTGCTCTCCCTGACCTTTTTTGGCGGCACGCATGCCACTTTTCTCCATTATACACCCTTTCAAATAAAAGTCAATACCTTTGTTGACAAAAACCCCTGCGCGTGATATAATATTTTTACATCTCTACAAGACGAATGAAAGGAGCGCTACGGTATGATCTATCTATTTCTCGCAGAGGGCTTTGAGGAGGTCGAGGCACTTTGTCCGCTCGATCTTCTCCGCCGTGCAGGGCTATCCGTTACAACGGTCGGTGTCGGCAAGAAAATGGTCACGGGCTCACACGGTATCTCCGTTATCGCGGATATCACGGAGGACGAGCTTACGGACCGCTCCCCCGAAATGGTCATTCTCCCCGGCGGTATGCCCGGCACACTGAATCTCGACGCCTCTCCCGTCGTCCACCGCGCGATCGATGATGCGAAGAGCGCGGGCACGTATATCGCGGCGATCTGTGCCGCCCCCTCGATCCTCGGGCGACTCGGACTCCTCGACGGTGTCGAGGCGACCTGCTTCCCCGGCTTTGAGGA
>JAZSIN010000133.1:0-3527 GCA_045533845.1 Eubacteriales bacterium
ATGGAGTACGCACTCCTTGGCTCACAGAACGACATGGCTACGATCCGACTTTCAACACAAAAAATGAGCCGTCTCCATCCTGTGAGACAGCTCTTTTCGGTCGATCAGTTGAACCAACCCTCACGGTACAGAAGCTCTGCCGTGAGAACACCGCCGCCCGCCGCGCCGCGGAGGGTGTTGTGTGCGAGTCCAACGAACTTATAGTCGTATACGGTATCCTCGCGCAGACGTCCGATCGTTACGCCCATACCGCCGTAGATGTCGCGGTCGAGCTTCGTCTGAGGACGGTTCTCCTCCTCCATATAGGTGACGAACTGAAGGGGCGCGTGCGGGAGAGAAAGCTCCTGCGCTCTGCCGCTGAACTTCTTCCACGCGTCGAGGATCTCCTCCTTCGAGGGCTTGTTCTTGAATCTGACGAACACAGCCGCCATATGACCGTCGGTCACGGGAACGCGGATGCACTGCGAGGTGATGACGGGAAGCGTTGCGGGAACGATCTCGCCGTTTTCGACCTCACCCCAGACACGGAGAGGCTCCTTCTCGCTCTTCTCCTCCTCACCGCCGATGAAGGGGATGACGTTGTCGATCATTTCGGGCCATTCGCTGAAGGTCTTGCCCGCGCCCGAGATCGCCTGATAGGTCGTTACGACGACCTCCTCGATGCCGTACTTACGAAGGGGCGTCAGTGCCGCAACGTACGCCTGGATCGAGCAGTTCGGCTTGACCGCGATGAAGCCTCTCTTCGTGCCGAGACGCTTTCTCTGCGCCGTGATGACCTCGAGGTGACCGGGGTTGATCTCCGGGATCACCATCGGGACGTCGGGCGTCCAGCGGTGTGCCGAGTTGTTCGAAACGACGGGGATCTCCGCCCTCGCGTACTTTTCCTCAAGCGCCTTGATCGCCGCCTTATCCATATTGACCGCGCAGAACACGAACGAGCAGAGACTGCCGATCTCCTCTACGTTTTCCGCGTCGACAACGGGCATTTTGAGATACGCCTCGGGGCAGGGCGTGGTCATCTTCCAACGACCGCCGAGTGCCTCCTCATAGGTCTTTCCCGCAGAGCGTGCGGATGCCGCAAGCACCGAGATCTCAAAATAGGGGTGGTCCGAGAGAAGGGTGATCAGTCTCTGACCGACCATACCGGTCGCGCCGACGATACCGACCTTCATTTTTCCATTCTGTTCTGCCATTGTATGTAGGTCTCCGTTTCGTAGTATTCCCGCGCGGGCGAGGAAGCCCTCTTTTCTCCCGCGGGGTGATTACAGTGTATGATTACAGTATTATAGCAAATACGGAGAAAAAAATCAAGGGCTATTTCCGAATTTCCTCGTTTTTGGCGCTTTTCCATTGATTCTTTACGCCGCGGCTTCCTTTTTCGGTGAAAAAACACGAGGAAAACCCGAAAATTCATCAAAAATCTGAAAAGCCCTTGCACAAATACGCGGTCTGTGTTATAATAGAGCTTATGTAGAAAACCGAACGGTGGCGATATCGGATGCCACCCGAAAGGAGCTTATATGCTGTTCAGTAACGGGCTCGTTGCCTATCTCGTAAAGACCTACAGCCTGACGGGCGGTGCGGTCTACGCGCTTTTCATCGCAGGGGTCGTCCTGTGCATCGTCATTCCCTACCTCCTCGGAAGCCTCAACTTCGCGATCCTCATCTCAAAGCTCGTCTACAAGGAGGACATCCGCTCCTTCGGAAGCGGCAACGCGGGGGCAACAAATATGCTTCGCACCTACGGAAAGGGTGCGGCAGCCGCGACCTTCCTCGGCGACATTATGAAGACGGTGGTCGCCGTTCTCTTTGGCAGCCTGACGCTCGGATACTTTTACCCGGGCGGCGCGTGCATCGCGGGATTTTTCGCGGTGCTCGGTCACATCTTCCCGATCTTCTCACACTTCAGAGGGGGCAAGGGCGTCGCATCTGCGGCGGCTGTCGCCATTCTCCTGAACGTCAATTCGCTTGAGGGGCTTCTCCTCATCGCGATCCTGCTCCTTTTCTTCATCGTCATCGCCGTCGGAACGCGGTACGTTTCCCTCGCGTCGGTCGTCACCTTCCTCTTCTACCCGCTTCTGCAGGCGAAGATGAACATCACCTACGACGTCATGACCCCGAGCGGTGCGATCGAGCCGCGCTACCGTCCCTTCCTCGTCCTGCTCGCCCTCCTTACCGCTGCGGTGATCGCAGTGAAGCATATCCCGAACCTGAAGCGCATCCGTGCGGGCACGGAATCGAAGGTCTCCTTCCGTAAAACGAGTAGGAAAAAGATCGAGCCGAAAGAGTAACCATACGAAAACCCACCTTTGGAGGAACAAAGAATGTCCCTATCCCCCTCCGAGGAGCTCCTCGAGCTCCTTCTCACCGCCGCATCGACGAGAGCGCTGAAGAAGGCGGTCTTCTCGAAATCGCGCATCTCCTCGACCGTCAAAACGGTCGCCACCCTGCGCCATATCGCCAAAAACGACTGCATCCAGCTCGAGACCTTCCACCGCGACAACAAGGCAACGCACGAGAACCTCGCGCTTGACGGAGACAAGGTGAAGGAGCGCCTCGCCGCCCTGATCGCGGAAAGCGGACAGGTCAACCTCCTGTCGACGGTGGGCGAATGCGAGTACCGCTCGTCAAAGAGCGGAAAGAGCGTCCTGCTCGGCGGAGGCAAGCTGTCTTCGGCGCTCAGGAACGTAACGGAAGCGCCGCTCGTTCTCCCCGGCAACAACCGCGAGAAGCAGTACATTCTCTCGGGCGAGGAGGAATTCCTCCGCCTGCTCGGCGTCAGCGACAAAAACGGACGCGTGTACGACAAAAAGCAGTCGAAGTTCCGTCAAATCAACCGCTTCCTCGAGCAAATCCGTGACGTCAAGGCGTTTCTCCCGAAGGACGAGATCACGGTCGCGGACCTCTGCTGCGGCAAGAGCTATCTCACCTTCGCTTCGTACTACTACCTTTCCGAGATCCTCGGGCTTAAGGTCACGATGTTCGGCGCCGATCTGAAATCCGACGTCATCGCGTACTGCGAGGAGACCGCACGAGCCCTCGGATTTGACGGGCTCTCCTTCCTCTGTACCGATATCCGCAGCTATACCCCGCCCACGCTTCCGCACCTCGTGATCTCCCTCCACGCCTGCGATACCGCGACCGATCTGGTGCTCGCAAAGGCGGTCGAGTGGAGCGCGGACGTGATCCTCTCTACCCCCTGCTGTCATCACGAGCTGAACCACACGCTCAACTGTGAGGCGCTCTCCTTCATCGCCGAGCATTCGATGCTGCGTCAGAAGCTTTGCGACGCCGCCACCGACGCGCTCCGTCTCAAGCGACTCGAGTCCGAGGGCTATTCGGTCTCCGCGCTCGAATTGATCGACCCCGAGGAAACGCCCAAAAACATCATGCTCCGCGCGCTTCGTCAGGAAAGCTTCGATCCCGCCTCCCCCACCGCCGCGCGCCTGCGCGCCGAATACCAAGCTGCTCGTGCGTTTTTGTTGGGGACGTAATCGTTTTTATGCGGGGAGGGGAAGTCGGATCGT
>JAZSIN010000012.1:0-10627 GCA_045533845.1 Eubacteriales bacterium
GGCAACTATTACCGTCTTGATCTCGGGATCGTTTTCGTACATCTTCATATGGAACGTTACGGAGCGCGAGGGTATCTTGCCCGCTTCGCGTTTTCCGTTCTTTATTCTCACGAGATCCTCGGGCTCAAGATACATTCTGTCCTTGCCGTAAGGCGTTATGATAAACGATCCGTCGGACAAGCGGCACGAAAACGTGCCCTGCTCGCTCGTGAAAAGACGGTTTCCGTACGCGCGGCGGATAAGATCGCACATAGCGCGCCTTGCCGCGAGCTCCTCTCCCGTGTGAACGCTTTCCGCGCGCGATCAACTGTCTTCTTCCCGAGGACATAGGTGTGATCTCTGCCGAGTGGGTGTCTGACACATTTCATCCGCGCTACGACGTGAAATATAAGGAATACGTCTATAAAATTCACGCCTCCGATGTGCGCGACCCCTTTCTCGTGGGACGGGCAATGTCGTATAAGCATCCGATTGGAGACGAGGTGCTCTGCAGGATGCAAGAAGCCGCGCTTGACTTCTGTGGGGAGCACGATTTCTCTGCCTTTATGGCGGCGGGGAGCAAGGTGCAGTCCACGGTGCGCCGCGTTGAATATGCGCGACTCAAGCGCGAGGGAGACCTCATCACCTTCACGGTCGCCGCGGACGGATTCCTTTATAATATGGTTCGTATTATGGTCGGTACGCTGATCGACGTTGCAGAGGGTAGGATCGCCCCTGACGCGATCCCCGCGATTCTCGCGTCGCGCGACCGCAGTCTTGCAGGTCCGACCGCACCGCCTTCGGGGCTGTATCTGAATCGGGTGGTGTACTGATATGAAGCTTTTGGGTTTTTTCTCACGCTTGTTGCCTTTTAAGACGCCGAACGGGGAGCGGATCCGCACGCGGGATGCCTTCCGGGAGGTCGGGAACGGATATTTCCGAAAAATC
This sequence comes from Eubacteriales bacterium, assembly GCA_045533845.1. Taxonomy (GTDB): domain Bacteria; phylum Bacillota; class Clostridia; order Oscillospirales; family CAG-272; genus JAZNOQ01. Next base: position 928 of record JAZSIN010000012.1, read on the forward strand.
GGCCAATACTTCAAAACGGCACAGATTCTGCTCTTTTTACTGCTCTTTCTCTTTGTAACGACGTTCGTGACGCTGAATTCCCGCGTCGTCACGTATGAAAATCTCTACTATTTCTTCCGGGATTTTAAGATCGCAGTAGACAACACCGATTCCTCGGCCAATGCGATCCCGTATGCGACCGACAGAAATACGGCGTTTTCGGCTTTTAAAGGCGGACTTGCCGTGGCGGGCTCCGAGCGTCTTCAGCTCCTGACCGCCGCAGGCGGGGAGATCCAAACAGCACCTCTCGGCTTTGCAAATCCTGCGCTCTCCGCCTCCCTCGACCTCGTACTGGTTTATGCACGCGGGGAGCGGGACTGCCATATTTACAACTCCTTTGCGAAATTACACGAGGAAAAGCTCGACGGTGCGATCCGAACGGCATATTTGTCCGAGTCGGGGGCGTATGCCGTTACGGTTGAGGACGAGGAGTACGAATCGGTCGTTTGCGTTTACAACAGAAATTTTAAGGGACCGACGAAATTTCGTCTGAATTCCTATGTGATCGCGTCTCCGCTCAGTGACGACGGAAAAACGCTTGCGCTCCTTTCGTATGTCGCTTCGGATGGCGTATACGAGACCCGCGTGCGCCTTTCGAGCGTAAAAAACGGCGAGACGCTTACGGACGCCTCGATGAGGAACGAGTTTCCTCTCGGAGTCGCCTTTACGGATAATGGGAATGCGCTCGTTCTGACCGATAAGGCGCTCTACCGCATAGACAAAAAGGGGAACGCTACCTCTGCCACTGAGTGGACCGATCAGGCGGTCGAAGCGTTTTCTGTCGGGGAAAACGGTGCTGTCATCGTATTTGCTCCGCAAAACGGGAGGAGTGATAGAACGATCGCAGTGACCGACAAGAACGGAGCGGTCCTTCGCTATATCGAGGAAGAGGAGAAGATCCTTGCTGTCGAGCGCTGTGGCGATTTCGTTTTTTATCGAACCGATTCGGCGCTTCTTCGCGTTTCGGTGAAAACGGGAGACGCGGAACGGCTCCTCTGCACGGAAATGGGAGGAGAGCTTCTCACGCTTTCGGCGGATACCGTACTGATCTGCGGAAGCGGCGAAGCAATCTGCTACCGATTTGGATAGACACGGGTATAGAAAGGTTGAACGGATATGATCTTATGCTCAAAGTGTAATAAACGCGTTGCCGTGATCTTCATCACGAAGATGGAGGGCGCGAAGAAAACGAACGAGGGCTTCTGTGTGAAGTGCGCCCGCGAGATCGGGCCTCCGCTTGACAGCGCCGTCGACGATATGATCAAAAAGCTCGGGATCACGCCCGAGCAGGTCGAAAATATGGAGGATGAGCTCCAAAATATGATGGGCGGGAACGGTGCGATGTTTCCCGTTGACGGAGTGAGTGATGAAAGCGAGGATGGTGGTGCACCCGCCATTGATATGCCGAGACTCTTCCGTGAGGCGGGGCTTCCCGACGAGGGAAAGGAAAATACCGCTCCCGTAACCCCTTCGGGTGCCGGCGCAAAAAAGGCTGAAAAGAAGGAGCCGACGGCAAAGAAATATAAATTCCTCGACACCTATTGTCGAAATCTGACGAGAGCTGCCGCAGAGGGACGTCTTGATCGTATCGTAGGACGTGAGAACGAGCTTCGGCGCGTGATCCAGATTCTTTGCCGCAGGCAGAAGAATAACCCCTGTCTCATCGGTGAGCCCGGTGTCGGTAAGACTGCGATCGCCGAGGCGCTCGCTCAGAGGATCGCCGAGAATCAGGTCCCGTATAAGCTTCAGGGGAAGGAGGTCTATCTCGTAGACCTTACCGCACTCGTTGCGGGAACGCAGTTCAGAGGACAGTTCGAGTCAAGAATGCTCGGGCTGATCAACGACGTGAAGGCGGCGGGGAACGTGATCCTCGTCATCGACGAGGTGCATAACATCGTCGGAACGGGCGACTCGGAGGGAAGCGTTTCGGCGGCGAATATTCTGAAGCCCGCCCTCTCGCGCGGCGAAATCCGCGTGATCGGTGCGACAACGCTGAACGAATACAGAAAGCACATCGAAAAGGACACGGCGCTCGAGCGTCGCTTCCAACCCGTTATGGTGAACGAGCCCTCAATAGAGGATTCCGTACAGATGCTCGAAGGAACAAAGCACTACTACGAGAGCTTCCACAACATCCGGATTCCCGATGAAGTGCTCTGTCGCGCAGTCGTGCTTTCGGAACGCTATATCACGGATCGCTATCTGCCCGACAAGGCAATCGATCTCATCGACGAGGCGGCGGCACATCTGTCGCTCAGCAGTGCCGTTCTGAACGAAAGCTACGAGATCAGGGATCAGCTTCTGAAGTTGAAGACCGAGCGCGAATTCAGAGAGAGCGAGGAGGGACGGAAAAACGTCTCCGAGCAGGAGCATTACGAGCGTCTTGCAAAGTTGAAATCCGAGGAGATACGCCTTTCCGAGCGCCTTTCGGAAATCGAACCCGAATGTGCCGCAGTCGAGCTTTCGATTGCGGACCTCGCAGATGTCATTGAGATCTGGACGGGGATCCCCGCGACCAGCATAAACGAGGACGAATTCGAGCGGCTCGAGCATCTTGAGGAGCGTCTGAAGGCACGGATCGTCGGGCAGGACGACGCGGTAAATGCAGTTACGCGCGCGATAAAGCGCAACCGCGCGGGCATTTCGTATAAGCGTAAGCCGGTATCGTTCATCTTCGCCGGACCGACGGGCGTCGGCAAGACTGAGCTCGTAAAGACGCTTGCCGCAGATCTCTTTAAATCCCCCGAGACGTTGATACGGCTCGATATGTCCGAGTTTATGGAGAAGCACGCGGTCTCTCGCATCATCGGTGCGCCTCCCGGATACGTCGGCTACGACGAGGCAGGACAGCTCACCGAGAAAATCCGCAGAAGGCCCTATTCGGTCGTTCTGTTCGACGAGATCGAAAAGGCGCATCCCGACGTACTGAACATTCTGCTTCAGATCCTCGATGACGGTCGCATCACCGATGCGCACGGAAAAACCGTCAATTTCGAGAATACCGTGATCGTGATGACGACGAATGCGGGATCGGAGAATTCGAGCGCAACGGCGGGCTTTGCCTCTTCACAGAAGGCGGTCGCCGAATCGCAGACGATGCGCGCACTCTCTGCATTCCTCCGTCCCGAGTTTCTCAACCGCGTCGACGAGGTGATCACCTTCAATTCGCTTACGGAGGAGAACTTCGGCGCGATCGCGTCGATCATGCTGAGGGAGCTCAGAACGGCGCTTCTCGAAAAGGGGATCACGCTCTCGTGGAGCGACGACGTCCCCTTGTATATCGCAAAGCACTCGTTTTCGCAGAAATTCGGCGCAAGAAATATGCGCAGATTCATCAGCCGCGAGATCGAGGATCCGCTTGCTGAGGAGATCATCAAAGGATACGGAAGTGCGCTTTCGAGTGCCGTGATCTCGATCGAAAACGACAGGCCTATGGTTCGTTGTATCTGACCGTGGCTCGGTAGGACCGAAGGGGATGCGCATTTTTGCGCGAACCCCTTCGGAGCTTTTATTTTTCACTTTCAAGTTACAGGAAGGGAGCGCTTATGCACCGTCGCTATTACGCGGGATCTGTAGAGGATACCCTGAAAAAACTAAATAGCGATCCCGCCCGTGGACTTTCGCACAAGGAAGCCCGCAGTCGCTTTACGCGTACGTTTCGTTCTGAGGAACGGGAGCTTTATTACGTCCCGAAGCGCTCTTTATTCGCGTCTTTCTCGCCGTGTCTTTCGGATTTTTCCTTTTGGCTTCTGCTCCTCACCTCGGGAACGCTCGCGTTTTTCGATCAAATGGGGCTTGCTGCTCTTTCGGCACTCTTCCTTCTCCTGAACCTTCTCGTTTCTGTTGTTCTTTCACAGGTCTCCGCGCGTCTTTCGGAGCGGATGACGAGAGGCTTCAGACCGAAGGTCAAAGTGATCCGCGAGGGAAGGCTCTACTTCACCGATTGCCGTTACGTCGTGAGAGGGGATATCGTGCTCCTTTCGAGGGGGGACAATGTTCCGTTTGACGCGCGGCTGATCACGGCGGAGGAGCTGACGGTCTCGGTTCGGACAGGAAAGAATGAAAACGGTAAGAACGTCTTCGTCGTGCGGAAAAAGGATCCGTCGGTGCGCTTGGACGGAAGGAGGCTTCTTTCCATCGAGGAGGAATGCAATATGGTGACGGCGGGATCTCTCATTCTGTCGGGAAGCGCGCGTGCGGTCGTGACCGAGACGGGTACGTATACTTATATCGGTGCGCTCACGGGCGGCATTCCGATCGAGAGCGGGAATGTGGCCGTCGGGGATTCCGCTACCGTTATGCGCTTCTCGCGGCGGGTCGGAATGATCCTCCTCTTCCTGCTCATTCCCTTGACGGTAGTCTCGTACTTTTTCGGTGCGGCGTCCGATCTTTCGGTGTCCTTTCTGACCGTTTTATCCCTCCTTTCGACGGTGATCATCGGGTGGGCGGTCGCGTTGCTTGATCTCTTTACGTCCTATAAGGCATATCGGTTCGTTATGCGTAAAAACGCGCCCGCGGGGATCCTTTTCCGAAGCGCATCTGCTTTTGACCGTCTTGCGTCGGTCGACCTCCTTGCGTTGTTTGATCGGACGATGCTGACGGACGGAAGACCGCACGTGATCGGCGTTTTTTCGGAGGGAAGGACCTTCCGTGAGGGGAAACTCCGAAACGAAGCCTGCCGCGTGCTCGCGGAGAAGGCACTTCTGCTTCGAAAGAGAGAGGCGGCGACCCCGACCGAGGATCCTTCCTCTGCTTTTGCTTCGTTGACGGAGTTTTTGGGAAGGGAACTATCTTCGTACGCCGCATACCTTGAGGTCGACGCGGAGGCGCTCGACATTCGATATAAGGTCCGTGCCTATCACGCGCCGCGCGAAAATAGACCGATCGCGCTTCTGGAATATGCGGAGACGGTAAACGGGGAGGAGCGCACTGCGGTCCTTTGCCGATCGGAAGGGGAGGAGCTTTTTCTTCGCGCGACGCGCATCCGCATTGCGGGCGAGGAGCTACCTCTTACGGATGAGGGGCGGAAGGAGATCCGTACGTTTATGGAAACGTGTAAAGCGCGAGGCGGCAGGATCTCGTGCTATGCAGAGAAAAACACCGCAGGGGAGCTCGTGTTCCTCGGTTTGATCGTGTATTCCGAGCTCGTCGTGAAGGGAACACGGGCGGCACTTTCGTCGCTGTCCGCTCTCGGTGTCCGTACGGTACTGTTTTCGGAGAGTGAGTCGGAGGCGGAGCGGCATTACGCGCGCACTTCGGGGATCATTTCGTCCGACGCGGAGATCGCTCTTGCGAGTGAATTTCGAAGAACGGGACGGGCGATCACGGACGGATTCGGTACTTTTTCGCTTTATCTCGGCTTTTCTCCTAAGGAGATATCGACGCTTCTTACAACGCTTGAAGAAAATAAGATCCGCGTCGCGGGTGTTGCGCTTCGCGACGAGGAGGGAGCGCTTCTTGACGGACTCTCTCTAAGGGTTGCGTGCGGAGACGGTGCGATCGACCGCAACCGAAGACTCGAGAGAGAATTGACCGAGCTTCCGATCTCGGGTGTACGGCACGGGACAGAGGCGTCCGAGGCGGTGAAGGAGACCGCCGATCTGCTTGTTCGGAGAGCATCTCCCGAGGGTGGGGGACTCGCGGCACTCCTCTCTGCCGTCACCTTTTCACGTCACGTTGCGGTTGGGAGAAAGCGATTCCTCGCTTTTCTTACGCTGCATGTTTCCTTTTTCGCGGGTTGGGTCCTTCCCGTTCTTTTGATGGCACGGAATCTTTTTCCCGCCCTTCTGCTCACCGCCTCGGGACTTTGTCTGTCTGTTGTCAGCGGCGCGCTCGTTTTGTTCCTTCGGCCGCAGAGCGAAGACTTTGCACCGTGGTTTGGCGCATCGGCGTATGGTGACGGCATTTCCCAAGGACGGGTGATGCTTCAGAGTGTGGTAGGTGCTGCGCTCGGGCTTCTTCTTGCCCTTTTCCCGATTCTGCTCCCCTATTTTACGAGTCCGTCTCCGCGGCTTGTGGGGACGATCTATGTTCTTTCCGTTCTGTTCTTCCATATTTTCGGCATTCTGTACGCGCTGCGTTCACCGCGCAACTCCGGAAGGAAATAACGGAACGGGGGTTCTCATTTTTCACATTCTCTCATACAATACGTTTTGCATCGGAATGATTCGAAGGGATGGATATGGAGGGATATTATGGGAAGAATAGGAACGGATGAGCTTCGTACGAAGGAGGTTATCAATCTTTGCGACGGATCGCGGCTCGGATACGTTTGCGACTTCGAGATCGACGTCTCGGATGGGCGGATCTGTGCCCTTATCGTTCCGACGCAGTCGGGGTTTCTCGGACTTGGGAGGAGTGCAGACATCGTGATCCCGTGGTGCAGGATCGAATGCATCGGGGAGGACGCGATTCTCGTGAAGCTGAAAAGTGAGGAGCTTGACGGCTGTGCGGTGCGGGAAAAGAAGCATCGGAAGGGAAGTCAGCGGCGGAATTAATTGTAAACGATTTGTAAATATTTTCTTTTTCTGTTGAAAAAGGGACAAGACTATGGTATAATACTCTCGTTTTGCGGGAGAACGCTTAACCCTCGCAGAACGAAAAAATATCACACACACATCGGAACGGATCACCCCGGTGTCGCGCGGTCGCGCGATGGAGGTGTATGACCCCGATGTGGTGGAAAAACCGGAAAGGGAGGACATTTAAAATGTCAGTAATCACCATTAAGCAGCTGCTTGAAGCAGGCGTCCATTTCGGACATCACACCAGAAGATGGAACCCCAAGATGGCGGAGTACATCTTCACCGAACGTAACGGCATCTACATTATCGACCTGCAGAAGACCGTTAAGAAGTTCGTCGAATCTTATATGTTTGTTCGCGAGCTCGCGGCAAACGGCGGAAACATCCTGTTCATCGGCACCAAGAAGCAGGCAGCCGATGCAATCAAGGAGGAGGCTCTCCGTTGCGGAATGTACTACGTTAACGTACGTTGGCCCGGCGGCATGATGACCAACTTCGCTACCATCCAGCGTTCGATCAGCCGTCTCAACGAGCTGAACAAGATGCAGGAAGAGGGCGTCTTCGAGATGCTTCCCAAGAAGGAAGTTGCTGCAAAGCAGAAGGAGATCTTCGACCTCGAGCGTAACTACGGCGGTATCAAGACGATGCAGCGCCTTCCCGATGCTGTTTTCGTAGTTGACCCCCGCAAGGAAAAGAACGCAGTTATGGAAGCAAAGAAGCTCGGCATCCCGGTCATCGCAATCGTTGATACCAACTGCGATCCCGACGACGCAGACTACGTGATCCCCGGCAACGACGACGCAATCCGTGCAATCCGCCTCATCTCTTCGGTTATTGCAAACGCAGTAATCGAGGGCAGACAGGGCGAGGAGACCGCAGAGGCTGCTGAGACCGTTGAGGCTACCGAGGAATAATTTCCCGAAAACAAAATTCGTTATTTAAAGAGGAATAAAAAATGGCAAACATTACTGCAAAGGACGTAGCTGCACTTCGCGCAAAGACCGGTCTTGGTATGATGGAGTGCAAGAAGGCTCTCGTTGAGGCTGAGGGCGATACTGAGAAGGCAATCAAGATCCTTCGTGAGAAGGGCCTTGCTACCGCTTCTAAGAAGGAAAGCAGAATCGCGGCTGAGGGTATCGTTGACATTATGACCGTCGGCACCACCACCGCTATGATCGAGGTCAACTCGGAGACCGACTTCGTTGCAAAGAACGAGTCCTTCCGTGCATTCGTTAAGGACCTCCTCTCGACCATCATTGAGAACAAGCCCGCAAATATGGACGCATTCATGGAAATGACCTGCTCGGGCGCTACCGCATCGGTTAAGGACACTCTCGTTGAGAAGATCGCCGTTATCGGTGAGAAGATCAGCATTCGCCGTTTCGTTATCGTAGAGGGACTCGTTTCCACCTACATCCACGGTATGGGTGCAACCGGCGTTATTGTTAAGTTCAATGCTCCCGAGGCTCTTGCAGAGAGCGCAGAGTTCGTCGAGTTCTCGAAGAACATCGCACTCCAGATCGCAGCAGGCAATCCTCCTAAGTACGTAAACCGTGAGGAGGTTCCCGCTTCCGAGGTTGAAGAGGAAAAGGCTATCCTCATTCAGCAGGCAAAGAACGATCCTAAGAACGCAAACAAGCCCGACTCGATTCTCGAGAAGATGGTCGGCGGCCGTCTTGGCAAGTTCTACGAGAGAGTTTGCCTCGTTGACCAGCCCTACGTTAAAGAGGATAAGATGACGGTTGGCGAATACGTTAAGGCAACCGCTAAGGCTCTCGGCGCCGAGATCGGTATCGTTTCCTTCGAGATCTTCGAGAAGGGCGAGGGCATCGAGAAGAGAGAAGAGAACTTCGCTGAGGAGATCGCAAAGCTCGCGAACGGCGGCAACTGATTTCTCTCTGATCGCTTGATCTGAATACACTGAATTCTGCACCTGCAGCGCTCCGTGCTTATGTATAGAGGAGCTGCGGGTGCAGTTTTTGTATTCGGTGGTGTGCCTCTTCGTATGGTGGAGCTGCGGGGAGAAATTTTTTGCGCAAAATTTTGTATTTATTTCGTAAAATTTTCGAAAACCTGTTTACAAATCGGGAAAAAAAGTGTACAATATAAGAAGCGGTAATTTTTGAGTATTTTCTCGAGAATCCGACTGAGATGTCACGGAGGACGCTTGTCTATTATGGAGTCGTGTAGCGCAAAAGCACCGAAGTATAAACGGATCGTTCTGAAAATTTCCGGAGAGGCGCTGAGAGACGGATCGCCCGAAGAGATCCTGAATTTCGAGTTGATCGAATCTCTTGCGGACGTTCTGAAAAAATGCAGGGATGCAGGCGTAGAGATCGCTCTGATCGTCGGAGCGGGCAATATCTGGCGCGGCGGACGGCAGGGTGTGAAAATGAACCGTGTGCGCGCGGACGGTATGGGTATGCTTGCTACGGTGATCAATGCCCTTGCGCTGCAAGATACCTTCTCCCGTAAGGGGCTCGATTCGGTCGTGATGACAACGATCGAGATGAATGCACTTGCCGATTTCTATACGCCGCGGCACGCAGTCGAGGCACTCGAAGACGGAAAGGTTGTTATTTTCGGTGGCGGACTCGGCGTTCCGTTCTTTTCCACCGACACCCCAGCGGTCATTCGAGCTGCGGAGATCGAGGCGGATGCCGTACTGATGGCGAAGAATATCGACGGCGTCTATACCGACGACCCGAGAAAAAATCCCGACGCGACGCTGATCAAGGAGATCTCCTACGGCGAGATCATTGAGAAAAATCTGAAGGCGTTCGATATGACTGCAATGATTTTCTGCATGGAGAATGGGCTGAATTCTTATGCGTTCGCACTTTCTGATCCGATGAACATATATCGCGTCGTGATGGGTGAGGCACCCGGAACCGAGATGCACGCTTAACGCAAGGAACAAAAAAGCCGAACGGGCTTTTACAGTACATAAACGAATGAAAGAAAGGGATCGCTCCGAGCTGACTGTGCGAGCGATAAACGGAACCAAGCTATGAAACTGAATACCAAGGATTTTGAAGTAAAGATGGATAAGGCGATCGCCGCTTACGAGCAGAATCTCGCGACCGTTCGCGCAGGACAGGCAAATCCGAACGTCCTCAACCGCGTCGCATTTGATT
>JAZSIN010000025.1:0-1916 GCA_045533845.1 Eubacteriales bacterium
GTCCCCTACCTCAGAACGATGGTCTTCGTCCTCGTCGTCCTCACGGTCGTCGAGCTCCTCCATCTCGTCGCGCACAGACTTCTCGACAACTACTGCAAGGCAGACTTCGTGAAATTCGCGATCAACGGTGCGGTGCTCGGACTTTGTCTCCATAACGTCGAGCACGGATACGTCGAGGCGATCGTCACCTCGGTCGCGGTCGGCATCGGCTTTATGCTCACGATGACCCTCTACGCAAAGCTGAAGGACCTTCCCGTCGATGAGGAGGCGATCCCCGCCCCCTTCCGCGGTCTCCCGATCGCACTTCTGACGGCAGGTATGATCGTCCTTGCGCTCCTCGCGCTTCAGTTTAAGTTCTGATGAAGGATCTGATCCTCATCGCGGTGGTCGTCGTTCTGATCCTTGCGTCCTTCCTTGTCGTGAATCTCATAAAGGAGGAGGGCGACTACGTCGTCGTCCGCATTGACGGGATCGAGGTCGCGCGGTATGACCTATCAAAGGACGACGAGTACACGCTGAACGGCGGCACGAACGTCCTCCGCATCGAAGGCGGCAAGGCATACCTCGTATCCGCTACCTGCCCCGATCACCTCTGCGTGAAGCAGGGGAAGATCGACCAGAGCGGCGAAACGATCACCTGCCTCCCGAACCGTCTCACCGTGACGGTATACGGCAAGGGCAAGGGTGACGTCGAGCTCATCGGCTGAATCAAAACGAAACGAAAGGAAAGGATGCTACGCTATGAAAACGAAAAAGGTCGCATTTCTCGGCTTGTCGATCGCGCTCGCGATGATCCTTTCCTTCGTCGAGAGTCAGATCCCCGCCCTCGTTGCCATCCCCGGAATCAAGGTGGGACTGCCGAACATCGTGATGGTCTTTATGCTCTATCGCGTGGGATGGAAGGAGACGGTCGTGATCAGCCTTCTCCGCATCCTCCTCGTTTCCCTTCTCTTCGGAAACGTGCAGACGATGACCTTCAGCATCGCGGGTGCGCTACTCAGCCTCCTTGGAATGATCCTGCTGAAGAAGACGAATTGGTTCTCGGTGATCGCTGTCAGCATCACGGGCGGAATTTTACACAACGTCGGGCAGATCATCGCGGCGTGCTTCTGGACAGGAACCGCAGAGATCGCGTATTACCTCCCCGTCCTCCTCGTCAGCGGAACGGTCGCGGGAACGGTCATCGGCCTCGTTGCGGGCCTGCTCGTAAAGCGGCTCGAAAAGTGGCGGTTCTGATCTCTATTTAATAAAAAAAGCCCCCGCACGGTTCAAAAGGACCGTGCGGGGTTTCTTTTTTTATACGGTTATACGATCACTTCGCAGAAAGCGCGTCGATGATCGCCTTTGCGGCGGTCTTGCCTGCGCCCATTGCAGAAATAACGGTCGCTGCACCGGTAACCGCGTCACCGCCTGCGTAAACCGCCTCACGGGACGTGAGACCGTCCTCGTTGACGACGATGCCACCCCAACGGTTGACCTCAAGTCCCTTCGTGGTGGACTTAATCAGCGGGTTCGGCGAGGTACCGATCGACATAACGACGGTGTCGACCTCAAGCTCGAAGTCGCTGCCCTCGACAACGACGGGACGGCGTCTGCCCTTCTCGTCGGGCTCGCCAAGCTCCATCCGTACGCACTTCATGCCCGTAACGAATCCGTTCTTCGGATCGCGGGGATCGTCGGGATTCTCGTAGCCGAGGATCTCGGTGGGGTTGCAAAGGAGACGGAATTCGATTCCCTCCTCCTCCGCATGCTCGACCTCTTCACGACGTGCAGGAAGCTCCTCCATCGAACGACGGTAAACGATATATACCTTGTCGGCTCCAAGACGGAGCGCAGTTCTTGCGGCATCCATAGCAACGTTTCCGCCGCCGACGACAAGACGGAGCGTAGCCATGTCGTGCTGTGAGGCAAGGAGT
>JAZSIN010000247.1:0-1573 GCA_045533845.1 Eubacteriales bacterium
CAAACATTGTAGCACATTTGTTTGTATAATTTGTGCATATTTTTTGGCGATACTGTGAACGCCACGTAATTTTTTGCATTTTTCCTCAAACGTCCATGATCACGGGAAGGATCATCGGCTTACGCTTGGTCTGTGCGTAGAGGAATTTCGTGAGATCATCACGAAGACGGGTCTTCGCCTGCATACGGTCAAAGCCCTTGCGCGCGTTAAGGCACGCGTTCAGCGCCTCGATCGCGACCTGTCTTGCCTCATCCATCAGCTCTTCCGCCTCACGGACATACACAAAGCCACGCGAAATAATATCGGGACCCGTAATGATGAGCCCTGCGTCTTCGTCGACACCCGCGACGACGACGATGAGGCCGTCCTGCGCGAGATGACGCCTGTCGCGAAGCACGATATTTCCGACGTCACCGACACCGTAGCCGTCGACAAGCACCTTCCCTGCGGGTACGGGCTCTCCCCACGTTGCCTCGTCCTGAGAGACCTCAAGGACCTTACCGATATCCGCGATGAAGATGTTACTCTCGGGAATCCCGATCTCGCGTGCAAGCTCACGGTTCGCCATCAGATGACGGTATTCACCGTGGATCGGCATAAAGAACTTCGGCTTCGTAAGCGCCTGCATCAGCTTGATCTCCTCCTGACAAGCATGACCCGAAACGTGAACCTCGACTGCGGCGTCGTGGAGGACCTTGACGCCGTTCTTCGAAAGCTCGTTTACGATGCGTCCGACCAGCTTTTCGTTCCCCGGAATCGGGTTTGAGGAAAGAACGACGAGGTCGTTATGGTTGAGCGTGACCTGGCTGTGATCGCCGAACGCCATACGGTAGAGCGCCGACATCGGCTCTCCCTGGCTTCCCGTCGTGATCAGCGTGATCTCCTCGGGCTTGTAGCGCTTCATATCGGAAAGCTCGATCAGTACCCCGTCGGGGACCTTCATATATCCGAGCGCGCGGGCGGCGGAGAGGATATTCAGCATACTGCGCCCCGTTACCGCGACCTTTCTGCCGTGGCGCACGCTGGCGTCGATGATCTGCTGTACTCTGTGCACGTTGGACGAGAAGGTCGCAATAACGAGCCGCTTATCCGAATGCATCGTAAAGATGATCTCAAGCGATTTTCCGACCTTCTTCTCGGAGGGCGTGTATCCCGGGCGCTCGGCATTCGTCGATTCACACATCAGAAGGAGGACTCCTCTGCGTCCGAGCTCACCGAGCCGCGTCAGATTCATCATTTCTCCCTCGATGGGGGTGGTGTCGAGCTTAAAGTCACCCGTGTGCAGGATCGTACCAACGGGCGTGTTGATCGCAAGGCAACAAGCGTCTGCGATCGAGTGATTGACGCGGATGAATTCGACGGTGAAGACACCGAGGCGGACCGTGTCTCCCGCCTTGACACAATGGAGCTCGGGCTCCTCGGGGAGTCTGTGCTCTGCGAGCTTATTCTGAATGATCCCAAGCGTCAGCCGCGTGCCATAGATCGGCGGGTTGATGCTACGCAGTGCATACGGGATCGCGCCAATGTGGTCCTCATGACCGTGCGTCAGGCACAGACCGCGAATCTTTTCCTT
>JAZSIN010000147.1:0-5743 GCA_045533845.1 Eubacteriales bacterium
AAGGAGGGAAAGCAACCGCCTCATCCGTTCGACTTCTATTCAGCAACGGTGATGTCATCGGTCGCTTTGCTCGGACATCGCTCCCTACTCGAAGGTGGAAAGGTCTACGACATCCCCGACCTCCGCAAGGAGGAGGACCGTAAGCTCTACGAGAACGACGATCTGACGCCCTTCTGGGGCGACGACGGTAGCGCACCCACCCTGCCCTGCTGCTCGAACCCCAACTACAAGCCGACCGAAAAACAGATGGAACTCTATCTGAAGGAGCTTGAAAAGCAAATCTGATACAATAAAAGAAGAAGACCGTATGCATACGGTCTTCTTCTTTTTTCATCAGGGGCTGTATCTATGGTATTACGCAGCCCGGCTTTTGGAAAGCACGATCCTTGAAGATCCGCCTTTTACGCAAAACCCACGACGAGGAAAAACCGGCATTCACCGAAAAATTCGCCGGGTGTGATCGATTCGAAGTTATCGGTCGGCTTTGGAATATTGATGGTGACGACGCGGATATAAATGCCTTCCCCCTCAGGAAGCTCGTCAGGTGCATACTCCTTGCTGCCCGAAAAGTCAACGTACAGGTCCGACGAGATCTCGTAACTCGTGTGATTGTGAAGCTCGACCGTGGTCCCGATCGGAACGATCATCGTGGGAAAGCCTTCTGGGATCGCCTTCGAGGGCTGAACCGCCCAACCTGAGTCCGCAATCGCCTTCCAGATCGGTTTACCCTTTTGGTTTAACCGCTCAAGGGTAACGCCTACACCGTCTGCACGCTCTGCCTCAACGACAACGTCGCCCGCCGAGAAGCCGACCTCCACGATCTCGTCAATGCCGCCGAGCGACGGCGACGGAACGAGCTCGGGCTCGGTCTCCTCCGGCTTCAGAACAAGCGGATCCTTCGTGGTTTCATCGCCTCCGCCGCTCTCGCCGCCTCCCGATGCGGTGTTGCCGCCGCACGAGGAAAGCACAGAAAGCACGAGAAGGAGTGCGACGGAAAGAGTCAATATGGATTTTAGTGAACGCATACCTTTCTCCTTTTCATTTGTAAGGCGAGAATCAATACTCCGCCTTTTTTTCACAGTAAATACAGCGGCATTCCCGCTTTTCCGCGTTCGTGATGCGGAAGACCTGCGGCAGCTCCTGCTCGGTCGTGGAAATACAGCGGTTGTTGTGGCAATGCACGCGGTCGACGAGATAGCCGTTCTCCTCACTGTAGGCTACAGTCTTTCGAGCAGGATCCTTTTCTGCTTCCTCGAGAAGCTTCAGGATCAGTGCCATACGCATAAATTTACCGTTTTTCACCTGTTTAAAGTAACATGCGCGGGGATCATCGTCGATCTTGACGCTGATCTCATTCACACGCGGAAGCGGATGCAGGATCGCCAGATCGGGCTTTGCCGACGTGAGCTTGTCGGGCGTAAGAATATAACGGTCTCGGAGACGCAGATATTCCGTCTGATCGGCAAATCGCTCGCCCTGCACGCGCGTCATATACAAAATATCAAGCTCAGGGATCGACTCCTCAAGACTGCCCGTCACAACGTATTCCATCTCATTCCTATAGATCACGTCAGTCATAATGTGGCTCGGCAAACGAAGCTCCTCGGGCGAGATCAGAACGATCCTGATCCCCTCATAGCGGGAAAGTGCCGCGATCAAGGAGTGTACAGTGCGACCGTACTTAAGGTCGCCGCAGAAGCCCACCGTGAGGTGATCGAGCCGTCCCTTTTCGCGCGCAATCGTGCAAAGATCGGCAAGTGTCTGCGTCGGATGGCAATGACTTCCGTCACCCGCGTTGATCACGGGGATCGACGCGTTGCGCGATGCAACGTAGGGTGCTCCCTCCTTCGGGTGACGCATTGCGATGATATCGGCGTAGCAGCTGATGACTCTGACGGTGTCCGCGATGCTTTCACCCTTCGAAGCCGATGTGCTGCTTGCCTCGGAAAAGCCGATCACGTTGCCGCCGAGCTCGAGCATTGCGGCTTCAAAGCTGAGACGGGTACGGGTCGAGGGCTCGAAAAAGAGCGTCGCGAGCTTCTTCCCCCTACACTTATTCGCGTACTTCTCAGGACTACAGCTAATATCGTTCGCCGTGGCGATGAGCTCATCGATCTCCTCTACCGTAAGCTCGGGAATATCAATGAGACTTCTTATGCCTTCGCTCCATTCACCGCGAGATAATTCTTAATGCGGGTAACGTTTTCTTCGTTTGCGGGATCCTCCTCAAGATATTCGATGATGTCGTACACATCGACGACCGAATATACGGGGAATCCAAACTCCTCGCCTACTTCAGCCATTGCGGACTTCTCGGTCCTTCCTTTTTCCTTGCGATCTACCATAACGAAGGTCGCCGCGACTCTCGCCCCCTCGACTGAGGAAAGGATCTCCATGCTCTCGCGGATCGCAGTTCCCGCCGTAATAACGTCCTCAACGATGACGATCTCCTCGCCTGCCTTCGGAACGTATCCAACGAATACACCACCCTCGCCGTGGTCCTTCACTTCCTTGCGGTTAAAGAAGAAGGGGACGTCAAGTCCGTTCTTCGCCAGCGCGATCGAGGACGCGACTGCGATCGAAATACCCTTGTATGCGGGACCGTACAGAACGGTCTTCTTGTTTCCGACCTTCTCAAGGTAGCTCTTCGCGTAGAACTCGCCGAGGCGTGCGATCTGCTCTCCCGTCTTGATCTCGCCCGCATTGATGAAATAGGGGATCTTTCTGCCACTCTTCGCGGTGAAATCGCCAAACTTCAGTACGTTTGCACTCTTCAGAAATTCAATAAATTCTCTCTTATATGCTTCCATTTCGGTTACGCTTCCTTTCTGTTACTTATGCCTTAATCAACGAACTCACGTACACATCTTTCGTACGCCGCAACGGGATCCTCCGCAGCCGTGATCGGTCTGCCCACGACGATGTAGTCTGATCCGATCTTCTTTGCTTCAAGAGGCGTCATCACGCGCTTCTGGTCACCCACGTCACCGTCCGCAAAGCGAACGCCGGGAGTCACGGTCAGAAAGCCTGCGCCGCAGGTATCGTGCACCTTTCCCGCTTCAAGGGGCGAGCAAACGACACCGTCGAGGCCCGCGTCCTTCGCGTTCTTCGCATAGTGCATTACGACCTTGTCAATCGGCTCGTTGATGAGGAGATCCGCCTTCATCGTTTCCTCGTCGGTCGAGGTCAGCTGGGTGACAGCGATCAGAATGGGACGAGTCCCGTCGGGGCGAGTCAGTCCCTCGAGTGCCCCCTCCATCATACGCTTCGTGCCTGCTGCGTGCAGGTTGGTCATATCTACGTCAAGTCCCGAAAGGACCGCCATACTCTTCTTGACCGTGTTCGGAATATCGTGAAGCTTCAGGTCGAGGAAGATCTTGTGTCCTCTTTTCTTGATCTCCCGCACAATTGAGGGGCCTTCCGCATAGAAGAGCTCCATGCCGATCTTAACGAAGGGCTTCTTTCCCGTGAATTTGTCGAGAAACCGAAAGGTCTTTTCCGCGCAGTCAAAGTCACACGCGATAATTACGTCTTTTCCCATTTTCCTGTCCGTCCTTTCTCAGTTGACCGCTCCGATGATTTCTTCGAGCGAGTTGATTCGATATTTTTCCATTACTTTTGGCAGATCGTTTATAATATCTCTGCACGCGTAGGGGTTTACAAGATTCGCAGCCCCCACCTCGACCGCCGTCGCGCCCGCCATCATCATTTCGACGACGTCCTCGGCGGACGAAACGCCGCCCATTCCGACGACGGGGATCTTCACGGCGTGGGATACCTGATAGACCATCCGCACCGCCACAGGGAAAATGGCGCTTCCCGAGAAGCCACCCATCTTGTTTGCGATCACGGGGCGCCTACGCATAAGGTCGATCCGCATACCGAGAAGTGTGTTGATCAGGCTGATGCCGTCTGCTCCCGCCTCCTCGCACGCCTTTGCGATCGACACGATGTCGGTGACGTTCGGAGAAAGCTTCACGAGGATCGGCTTCGTCGTGACCTTCTTGACCGCACGCGTGACCTCTGCCGCCGCCTCAGGCGACGTGCCGAAGCTCATTCCACCGCCGTGCACATTCGGACAGCTGACGTTGACCTCGATCCAGCCGACCTCAGGGCAGGCGTCGAGCTTTTGCGCCGTATACGCGTAGTCCTCGACCGAGAAGCCGCTGACGTTTGCCATCACGGGCTTCGAGAAGCATGTGCGAAGCTTCGGAAGCTCCTCCGAAATGACCTTTTCAACGCCCGGATTCTGCAGTCCAACCGCGTTGATCATACCCGCGTAGCACTCCGCGATACGCGGCGTAGGATTTCCGAAGCGGGGATTCCGCGTCGTTCCCTTAAAGGAGAACGTACCGAGCAGATTGATGTCGTACAGTTCTGCTAATTCTCCCCCGTAGCCAAAGGTTCCGCTTGCGGGAATGATCGGGTTATCGAGCTCGATCCCACAAAGCGTTACGTTCATTTTTCCCATATGATCTCCTCCTTTACGAGGACGGGACCGTCCTTACAGATGCGCTTATTTCCGTACAACGTCTTGCAGGAGCAGCCCATACAAGCACCGAAGCCACAGCCCATACGCTCTTCGAAGCTGAACTGACCGCTCGTTCCGGTCGCCGTGTAAAGCGCCTTCAGCATCGGCTCGGGGCCGCAGGTGTAGAAGTAGGAGTAGTCGAGTCCCTTCTTCCCAAGTTCTCTCAAGGCATCGGTCACAAAGCCCTTGACACCGTACGAGCCATCCGCAGTCGCCACGGTCACGTCACAGCCGAGTGCCGCGAATTCGTTTTCGTAAAAGACCTCGCTCTTCGTGTTAAAGCCGAGAATGACCGAGACTCTCTTCCCCTCCGCGATCAGCTTTTTCGCAAGCATATAAAGGGGCGGAACGCCGACACCGCCCCCGACTAGGAGCGGACGGTCGCCCGCAGGCGCAAGATCATATCCGTTTCCGAGTCCCGTGAGGATATCGAGCGTCCCCTCCGTCATCGTGCGCATTTTCTCGGTTCCCCTTCCGACCACCTTGTATATGATCGTAAGAACGTCTCCCTCAACGTCATTTACCGAGATCGGACGGCGGAGATAAAAGCCGTCGAGCTGAACGTTAACGAACTGCCCGGGGACTGTAATATCGCTCGTGTCACCCTTGAGGCGCATCCGCATAACGCTGTCCGTAAGGGGCGTGTTTTCTATGATTTCAAAAAGACCCTGTTTCACGCGTTGTCTCCTTTTCGTCTTTTTTCGTTTCCATAACTACACCGAAAGCGGAGACGAGCTCCGCTTCGGTATGTGGTTTTACGCGTCGATCGTCGAGATACGAAGCGTCGTTTCGTCGAGAACGTCAAGCAGAACCTTAACGGTATCGAGCGAGGTAAAGATCGTGACGTTGTTTTCGGTCGCCGTGAGACGGATCTCCGCGCCGTCCGATTCCTGACCCTGCGCACCGATGTCGCGGGTGTTGATGACGTACGCGATGTGACCCTGACGGATCGAATCCACGATCTCCGAGCTTCCGTCGCTGATCTTCTTCAGCATACGCGTACGGATTCCGTTCGCCTTCAGGAAGTTCGTCGTGCCCGCGGTCGCCTCAATGTTGAAGCCGAGATCGTAGAAGCGGCGGATCAGCGGCAGTGCCTCCTCCTTGTCCTTATCCGCGATCGTCACGAGCACGGTGCCGTAATTCTGGAGGTGAGTTCCGCCCGCCTGAAGTGCCTTGTAGAGCGCACGGTTGAGCTTGTCGTCGTAGCCGATC
>JAZSIN010000320.1:0-2928 GCA_045533845.1 Eubacteriales bacterium
GTACAGCAAGGACCGCGTAAACGTATCGATCGAGGCGTACGGGGAATATTATTCCACCGAGACGAAGGAGATCGAATACGGCACACATACCGTTACCCTCTCTTTCGTGCTGAAGAACGGAAGGTGGCGTCTCGATTCTCCGACCTACTGACGGATCAAGAGAGAAAGGACAGAGAGTGAAAGATGAACGAACAACTCGAAAAAATCATTGAGAACGCCGTTTCGGACGTCGATCTGACGCTTGAGGATATTCCGAACATCGCGCTCTACCTCGATCAGATCCTCAGTCTGGTCACCGAGAAGGGCGAAGAGGGCTCGGACGCCTACAGAGACCGCGTTCTCACGAAGACGATGATCAACAACTACTCGAAGGAGGGCGCGATCCTTCCGCTCAAGGGTAAGAAGTACGATCGCAGTCAGATCCTTCAGATCCTGTTCATCTATTCCCTCAAAAGCACCCTCTCGATCGGAGAGATCAAGCAGATCTTCGAAAGCGTCTATGCGCTTCCCGGTAAGGATGCCGATAAGTTCTCGGAGCTTTACGACTACTACGTCAAGATGAAGGAAAGAAGCCGCGGGGAGACCGCGGAGATCTGTAAGGAGATCGCAGAGCGCGACGGACTCGATCTCGATACCGACGAGGGCTTCCTTCGTCTGATCCTCGCGATCGTTTCCCTGTCCGCATATCTCAAAACGCTCGCCGAGACGATGATCGAAGCGCGCTGTCCGAAGACCCCCGAGGAAAAGACGCCCGAGGGTAAGGCTGACAAGGCGGAGCGCGTTGAGGAAAAGAAGGCGCGGAAGACCGAAAAGGCTGAGGTGAAAAAGGCACGGAAGTCCGAAAAGGCAGAGGTCAAGAAGGCGCGGAAGTCCGAAAAGAACGAAAAGAAAAAGGCAAGCGGTGACGTGAAGCCCGAGAATGCCGAATAACAGTATAAAACGATCCCATCCTTCATATGCTTACGGATAGTAAGTATGCTTACGGATAGTAAGAACGAAGGGTGGGATCTTTTTACCGTGAAAGGAAAGACGCCGTTTTTCTGCGGCTACTACGGACAGGGGAATCTCGGGGACGATGCGCTCCTTCTTTCGATTCTTTACAGTCTTGCGGATCACTGCCCCGCGCTGTCGCCGCTTTGTCTTTCGGGGGGAGATCCTGCCTTCGACGGCGCTTTGAAGAAGAGGGGGGTTCGGATCGTAGAACGCGCGCCGCGCGCGGTTTTCTCCGCGATCCGCGCGTGTGACGTTGTCGTATTCGGCGGCGGGTCGCTTTTACAGAACGCCACGGGAAACGCATCGTTGTACGCCTATCTCTCTCTCCTCGCCCTTGCGCGGATCTATGGGAAGGAAACGGCGATCCTCTCGGGCGGGCTCGGTCCGATCACGGGAAGACTTCCGCGTCGCGCGACCGCCTTTTTTTTGCGGCGGCTCGACTACGCCTCCTTTCGTGACGTTGACGCGTGTATGCTTGCCGAAGCGCTCGGCGCAAGAGACGTGCGGCTCTCGGGCGATCCCGCGCTCCTTTTGCCGCCCGAAGAATACACATCCCCCCTCCCCGACCGCTTTCTGCTCGTCACGCTCCGCGAAAAAAGTGGGATCACGGCACGAGACGCCGCAGACATCATCCGATCGGAGGCGGAAGGACGGTTGATCACGCCGATCCTTTGCCCCCTTTTTCCCCGCGAGGACGGAGCGTATCTCCGTGCGGTCTGTTCTCGCGTTTCGACGTGGAACAAGGATACACGGATGCTTCCCGCGCTTTCCTTAGGGGCGCTTCGCGCAGTCACCGCGCGGGCGTCGTACGTTCTCTCGGGACGGTATCATCTCGCGCTCCTCGCCTTCGGGTCGGGCGTTCCCTTTTCGGTGCTCGGGGACGATCCGAAGCTTTCTGCGATCAAGGAGGAACGGCGTTCGCCCGACGAAGTAGCACAGCGTGCACGAGAGGATATGAAGCTTTTCGCCGAAGCTTTTTTGTGACGTTGCTTCCGTTTTGCATTTGACTCCCCCCTGTTTTTTTTCTCCTTTTTATAAAAAATTACGGAAATTTCCCGAAAGCCCTTTACAAGCGGACGAAAAAGTGTTAAAATAGACGATGGGCTATTATGCCCTTTATATGGTTTGTTAAAAACAAAAGAATATACAGGAGGATCTGTCAATATGGCAATCACAAGACAAAAGCTGTCTATGGACGGTAACACCGCCGCGGCGCACGTGAGCTACGCGTTTACCGAGGTAGCGGCGATCTACCCGATCACCCCCTCGAGCCCGATGGCGGAAATGACCGACACCTGGGCGGCGATCGGTAAGAATGCGGCAGGTAAGCCCGCAGTCAACATTTTCGGTCAGCCCGTAAAGATTATGGAGATGCAGTCCGAGGCAGGTGCGGCAGGTGCCGTTCACGGCTCGCTCGGCGCAGGCGCTCTTACGACGACCTACACCGCTTCGCAGGGTCTTCTTTTGATGATCCCGAATATGTACAAGATCGCAGGTGAGCTTCTTCCCTGCGTCATCCACGTTTCCGCAAGATGCGTTGCATCCCACGCGCTGAACATCTTCGGTGACCACTCCGACGTTTACGCCTGCCGTCAGACCGGCTTCGCAATGCTCGCGGAGACCAATCAGCAGGAGATCATGGACCTCGGTGCAGTCGCACACCTTTCGACCCTCAAGTCGAGAGTTCCCTTCCTGAACTTCTTCGACGGCTTCCGTACCTCGCACGAGATCCAGAAGATCGAGGTTTGGGACAACGAGGACCTCAAGGATATGGTCGATTGGGACAGCATCAAGGCGTTCCGTAACCGTGCGCTGAACCCCGAGCACCCCGTGCTTCGCGGCTCTGCAGAGAACGGCGACATCTTCTTCCAGCACCGTGAGTCCTGCAACAAGTTCTACGACGCTCTGCCCGCCATCGTCGAGAAGTACATGGGC
>JAZSIN010000074.1:0-5090 GCA_045533845.1 Eubacteriales bacterium
GACATGGCTACGATCCGACTTGTTTTTTTATTTGTAGGGGAGGCTTACGGGTCGTCGAGGGCGCCGACCCCTACGGGTGTGGTGCAACCTCATCCGTCACGCCTCGTAGACGATCTCGTCCTCCTTGATGGTCATTTCGACGCGAAGATCCCGGATCTCCGTCGGATCGACAGCCGTGGGGTCGCGATCGAGCAGGACGAAATCTGCGACGGCGCCCGACCGTAGGACGCCCTTTTCGTTTTCCTCGAAATACTGATAAGCGCCGCCGCGCGTTGCCGCAATGAGGGCGTCGTAAACGCTGAGACGATTCTCCGTGTCGAGCGCTATGCCGCTTCGCGTCACGCGGTTGACCGCGCAGTCGATCGAAAGGAGCATATCGGGCGGCGTGACGGGACAATCCTGATGGAGGCTGAAGGGGATCCCGAGCTCGGTTGCCCAGCCCGTCGGGCTGATGTGCCGTCCGCGCTCGCCGAGATTCCTTAGATGCGTGTCCCCCCAATAGTGGCAATGTCCGACGAAGAAGGAGGGCATCATCGTGAGGGGCTTCATCCGCTCGAGCTGATCGAAGCGCACGGTCTGCGCGTGGATCATCACGGGGCGGAGATCTCGACCGAGCATCCCGCGCTTTGTTACTTCCTCGTTAAAGACGCGGATAAACTGCTCGCTTGCGGCGTCGCCGTTGCAGTGCGCCATAATTTGGTTGCCCTCGTCGAGTGCCGCTCCGATGCGGTATGCAAGCGCCGCGTCCGATGCGGTCGGATAGCCGCAGTATTCGCTTTCCCCCTCGTAGGGGCGTGAGAGCCAAGCCGTCCGAGCCTGCGGAGATCCGTCGAGGAAGGTCTTGACGCCGCCGAGCTTCAAGCGATTCGTGTATCCTCTGCCGCATTCCGCGAAGAGCGCCCGCCGCGTTTCCTCGAACTTCTTCTTCGGGGAGAGGTAGGCGACGACATCGGTCTTCAGCTTCCCCTCATCTGCGAGCGTGCGGAGCGTCGAGATCGCGCCGAGTCCGTTTCCGCTTCCGTCCTGTACCGTTGCGAAGCCGTTTCTGAGATAGATCTCTTGTGCAAGAAGCGCACCCTCGTAGCGCTCGCGCTTTGGGTCGGCGCTTGTAAAGATCTTTCCGAAGGGAGCCTTCGCGGTCTCTTCGAAGTAGCCGGTCAGGCTTCCGTTCTCGTCCCGTCCCGCAAATCCCCCTGCGGGGCAGACGTAATCTCCGTCGAGAACGCCCGCCATTTTCATCGCGACCGTGTTATAGGCGGCGATGTGTCCCGAGATGTGGGTGCAGACGATCGGATTATCCACTCCGAGCGAGTCGAGGAGGGAAGCGTCGGGGTGGCGGCCCTCCCGCATCTGTTCGGGATCGTATCCGCGACAGCTGATCGGCTCTCCGTGTGTGAGTCCTCTCTTTTTGCGGAAGGCGCGGATCGTTTCGAGCAGATCGTCGAAGGACGTACACGCGGAAAGATCGCAGTTCTTAAGCTTGTCGACGCCGTAGCCGAGAAAATGGCTGTGACCGTCGACGAAGGCGGGCATCAGCGTCCGTCCCGCGAGGCAAAAGGGCGTTCCGCCCGCTTCCTTCAGGTCATCGTATCGCCCGACCGCCTCGATCCTTCCGTTTTTCGTGAGGACAGCCTCGGCGCGCGGAGCGGCTTTGTCCATCGTGAGGATGCTTCCGCCGTAGTAAAGGGTTTTCTTCATAGGAATCTCCTTCTTTCAAGTATTCCCCGGCAAGTATTATCCAAGCAGGACGTCGAGCACGAGCATCACCGAGAAGCCGATGAGGACCGCGAAGGTCGCGCCGCGTTCACTTTCGTGTGCGTGCGTTTCGGGAATCATCTCGTCGCTGACGACGTAGAGCATCGTACCGCCCGCAAAGGCGAGGGCGAAGGGGAGAATAGCGGTTGAGAAGCTGACTGCAAAGTAGCCGATCAGCGTGCCGACGACCTCGACGAGTCCCGTAAGGAGTGCGATCACGAGCGTCCGTCCCTTCGAGATGCCCGCCGCAAGCATCGGCGCGATGATGACCATACCCTCGGGGATATTCTGAAGTGCGATGCCGCCCGCGATGGTGAGTGCCTGACCGACGTTGCCCGCGCCGAAGCCGACGCCCGCCGCGATGCCCTCGGGGAGATTGTGGATCGCGATCGCGAGGACGAAGAGCAGGATCTTGCTGAGGCCTGCGTTATTATGAGATTCTGTGTCACCCGTGGCGATTCTATGCAGGTGGGGGACGAGTTTATCGATCAGGGTGAGTGTAAGCGCGCCGACGAAGATGCCCGCGATGGTCACGGCAAGCGCTTGTACCTTGCCGTTTTTCATTCCGTATTCGAGGGAAGGGAAAACGAGGCCGACCACCGAAGCCGCGAGCATAACACCTGCCGCGAAGGAAAGGATGAGGTCGTTTTGTCGATGTGAGGCGTTTTTCGAGAAGAAGCCGATGACGGCACCGAGCATTGTGGCACCGCCGACGCCGAGCGCGGTAAGCAGTACGATTTCCATAGGAGGACCTCCGAATTATGTTTCTTTGTTTAAAAGTATAACATAAGAGTGGGGGGGTTGTCAACATATCTCGCGTAAGACGCGAGATAGCGAGTTTACTCGGCGGCTGAACACCGCCGTTTTCGCTTCGCGAAAACCGCAAACGTCGCGTAAGACGCGAGATGGCGAGTTTACTCGGCGGCTGAACACCGCGCCCCCTCTCTCTCTCGGGTAAAAAAAAGCCGTTTAGTAAAAATCTGCACTTTACTTTTTGCCAGGGCTGTGCTATAATGGTTCTACGGAGCCGTTACGCCCCGATTTTACAGCGCTGTCTAAAGGAGATCCGTTATGACCCTGAAAAGATCCGTCCTCCTCCTCTTTGTCGCCCTCGCAGCGATCCTCCTCCTTGGTTCGTGCTCGGACGCGGGCGATGATCCCGCCGAAACGAGCGGGGAGCACGTTTGCGCGTTTACCGAGACCCGAACGCTGACCTCGCCGACCTGCGAACAGGGCGGACTTCTTGAGAAGCTATGCTCGTGCGGCGCGCGCGTCGAGGAGCAGCTGCCTCCTGCCGGTCACGCCGAGGGCGAGGAAATCGTGATGATCGAGCCCACCCTCCGCGAGAGCGGCGTTGCGCGGAGCTACTGCGCGACCTGCGGTGCGATGACGAAGGAGAGCACGGTCCCGAGGATCACCTTCGACCGTCTGCCCGCGATCGTGGATAAGACAGAGGACAAGCTACGTCCGTACTATGGCCTCGGGATCAACAAAAGGCTCGAGGGAAAGCCCGTCGTCGTGCTTCTTTATATGGACGATCAGGAGAGCAAGTGGACGAAGGAGGAGATCGACGCCTTCACGAAAAACGAGGTTTGCGTTGCGCTTGATTATCTCGAGGAGCGTGCGAAGGAATGGGGGGTCGAGCTCGACTTCGTCGTTGAAAGCCTGTCGACACCCGACTGCGACTTCCGTCTGCGCTATTTCGGCGTTGTGAACCGCGATCTGTACGAGGGCGGTGCGACGACGGATATCCTCGATCAGGCGGCGGCGTGCATCGGATGCGACGACGAATGGGGGCTTTACTCCTACTACAAGATGCTTTACCCCGACGAAGAGATCCTCTTCGTTCCTCTCTTCAATAAATCGGGTCGCTCGTACACGACGCGTACGACGGGCACGGGGAACTGTAAGAGCGCCGAGGATTGCACGATCTTTGCAGACGATCTCGACGGCTCGCCCGAGACGCGGGTGGATGGCTCGCGCGCCATTCAGCTCGTGCGGCGTATCCTGTGTCTTTACGGTGCGGAAACCTTTTCGGGAATGCGTCAGCTGATGGCGCAGACGGTCTATCCGCGAGAGGTGATGCTGTTTATGGAGGGCGACGTACATGAGTACGAGATCGACGAATTTACCGCATTTGTAATCGGCTGGTCCGAAGTCACCCCCGTCGTTTTTGAGAGCGATTGGTGGTGGGCGTGACGGGTGTACAACAACAAAAATCGGCAGAGAAGGATATCCTTCTCTGCTGATTTTCGTTTGCTCTCACCGCGGCTTACAGCTCGGTCATGACGTCGGGTGCGGGGGCTTCGGGGGCGGGGGCTTCGGGTCCGCCGCTGATGAAGGAGTCGTCGTCTTTTCCGTTCTCCCCGTCGCTCTCGGGGTCACGCTTCGGGCGGATCGACTCGTAGAACGCCGCCCTTGTCATCTCCATATACGGTATGACGTAGAAGGAAAGCAGGCCGAATGTGCAGATGCAGAGGATCAGCCAGCCGATGAAGGAGAGGTCGAGGAGGAAGAGCTCACCCTTGTGTCCCTTCATCATCTTACGGCTTTCGGTGATCGCCTCGTTCGCGTCCATATCGGGATTGTCGTTCAGGATGTAGAAGGTCATTGCGTAGGAATAGGACTTGACGATGCCGGGGACGATGAAGAGGAGGGTCCACAGGGTCGTGTAGAGCGCTTTCAGAAGTCCCGCAAGGAAGGAGCTGACGAAGTGCGAGAAGCCCGAGAAGAGCTGCTCGAAGGGTGCTTTTCCGTACCGCAGGACCGAGATCTGAATGCCGATGAGTCCGAAGGTTAAGACGCCCTCGAAGAGCATGGCGATGCCAAACGTCATCGACGATGCTGCCGACAGGATGATCTCGGCGAGGAGGATCGTGCCGAGAACGGTGCCGAAGTTGCCCGAGAGGGAGGCTTTTGCCTGTTTCTTGAGTTCTTTTCTTGTCATAATGACCTCCTAAAGATAAAAATGAAATGTGGATACAGGATGATCAGAGTCCGATAACAGTCGCGCCCGTTCCCATAAGCATACGCTGTTCTCTCGTATGGCAGGTAAAGAGAAGGACCTGTCCGCCGCGTTCTGCTCTTGCGAGGAGGAGCGTGAGGAGGGCTTCTGCGCGGGTATCGTCGAGCTGTGCGAGCGCCTCGTCGAGGAGGACGGGGAAGGACTCGCCGCCGCCGCAGAGAAGATCGGTGAGGGCGAGACGAAGGGAGAGGTACATACCGTCGTGTCTTCCCCCGCTGAAGGCATCCGACGGGTGACTCTGCCCGCTCTCCTCGGTCGAGATCGCGAATTCCTAAGTCGGAGGCCAAGGCGGTCTTAGGGAAGACAAATT
>JAZSIN010000029.1:0-3969 GCA_045533845.1 Eubacteriales bacterium
GCATAATTCAAGCGCAGCTTGAGTTCTAAGTATAAAAGCGGCACGACGGATATTCCGTCGTGCGGCTTTTGTATTTGATTTATATGATCAAAGGATCGGATAGCCTGCCGCCTCGTGTGCTGCGTAAAGCTCGTCGCACATCGCAACGATCTCGTCGGTCGAGAGGTTTGCGCCCGTGAGCGGATCCATCATTGCCGCATTGTAGATGAGCTCCTTCTTGCCCGTCGCCGCCGCCTCGATCGTGAGGAGCTGGGTGAAGACATTCGTTGAGTTCATCGCTGCGAGCTGAGTCGGGAGCGAACCTACGTAGGTCGGCGTGATGCCGCAACGGTCAACGAGGCAGGGGACCTCGACGCACGCGTCGGGATGCAGGTTCGGGATCAGTCCGTTGTTGATTACGTTTCCGCCGATCTTGTAGGGAACGTCCGTGACGATCGCCTCCATGATGTGCGACGCATATTCGCGAGAACGGACGTGCTCAATGCCTTCGCCCGACATCAAGGACTCGTACTGTCCCTTCCATTTGTCGATCTGCTTGATACAGCGGCGCGGATACTCGTCGAGCGGAATATTGAACTTCTCAATCAGGTCGTCGCGACCCTGCTTGATGTAGAAGGGATTGTATTCGGCGTTGTGCTCACTCGATTCGGTGCAGTAGTAGCCGAGCTTGTCGATGTAGTCGAAGCGGACCATATCGCTGTGCTTCTCGGTCGCGTTCTTTTCCTTCGCACGGCGGCGGATCTCGGGGTAGAGGTCATTGCCGTCCTTGTCGGTGATCTCAAGAAGCCACGCCATATGGTTGATACCTGCGATCTTTTCCTGATGACCCTCGAGGTACTCAAGCATATCGAGCTTCTTGAAAAGATTCTTCGTGCAGACCTGAACGCTGTGGCAGAGACCGATCGTCTTTACGCCCGTGTGCCTCTGCATATAGCCCGAGAGCATTGCCATCGGGTTCGTGTAGTTGAGGAACCATGCGTCGGGGCAGACCTCCTCGATGTCAGCGGCGAAGTCCTTCAGCACGTGGATGGTTCTGAGAGCGCGGAAGATGCCGCCGATGCCGAGCGTGTCGCCGATCGTCTGACGGAGACCGTACTTCTTCGGGATCTCGAAGTCGATGATCGTACAGGGGTCGTAGAGGCCGACCTGGATCGCATTAACGACGAAATCTGCGCCGCGAAGCGCGTCCTTGCGCTGTTCGACGCCGAGGTATTTCTTGATCGTCGCGCGTCCCTCGTTGATCGTGTGATTTACCTTTTCGATGAGCAGATAGGATTCCTCGAGGCGCTGACCGTCGATGTCATAAAGTGCCACCTCCATATCGTGGAAGGGCTCGCACAGCATCGTGTCGCCGAGGACGTTTTTTGAAAACACGGTGCTTCCGGCACCCATAAACGTGATCTTCATTTCTTGCCTCCTGAGTTTGTACCGATGCGCCTCGCGCACGCAGTGAATATATAGTTCCCGGCAGAATATCTTTTTGCCGAGTTTACCTCCATTATATCGGATTTTCTTGAAAAAATCTATTGCATTAGGTAACTCAAATATGGTATAATGTAACTATTCATTTGAGAAAGGAGCGATCCAATGAACCGTACGAGAGAGTCGTTTTTGATCAACAGACATTTCAGGGATCTGAACCCGATCGTGCACGGGAGAGAGAATTGCGCCCCCGGGTACACCTACGGACCTGCAGTGCGACAGTACACGCTTCTGCATTACGTCGAATCAGGAGGGGGGACGTATACCGTCGGAGGTGTCACCTATTCTGTCTCTGCCGGAGAAGTCTTTCGCATTTTGCCGGGGGAAACGACAATCTATTCCGCCGACGCGGAGGATCCGTGGCATTACCGATGGGTTGGCTTTGACGGTGCGCTGTCTGACCGATTCTCCGAGCTTCCGCCTGTTTTTCGTCTGCCCGTCGGGGCAGAGCGCTTGTTTTTTTGCGCAATTCCCGACGACAGTGCGCGAGAGTATCTCCTCGCGTCGGAGCTGTTTCTCTTTTATGCCGCGCTTTTTTCGGGAAGCGGGGGACGGAATATGCATTACGTGCGCCGTGTGAAGGACTATGTGCACGCAATGTATATGCAGGAGGTCAGAGTCGAACGGATCGCCGAGCAGATGAGCCTTGACCGACGGTATCTTTCGCGTATATTCAAGAAAAAAACGGGGAAGAGTATTCAGGAGTACCTTATATCGGTTCGGATGGAGGAGGCGGAGCGCTGTCTTTTGCGTGGCTGTACGGTCTCGGAGACCGCACGTCTTTGCGGGTACGAGGACGCGTGTAACTTCTCAAAGATGTTCAAGGCTCGAAGAGGTGTCAGTCCCGCTCAGTTTGCGAAGCGGGAAAACGGTAGCGAGACTTAGCCCCAATGCGGAAATGTCCGCCCCTCTGCCCAAAAAAGACGCGATTTTTTACAAAAAAACGAAAAAATAATGCGATTTGCTCTTGACAAACAAACGAAGAACGTGTATAATGTATCAATGTGGCAGAGAATACGTGTTCTGCCGCGACGTAATGAATTGTCTTTCAAACCGGCAACGCGGAGGGAGGGAAATTAAATATGGCAGAGATCAAAGTAAAGGAAGGCGAGACTCTCGACAACGCACTCCGTCGCTTTAAGCGTGCTACCGCTCGTTCCGGTGTTCTGACTGAGCTTCGTAAGAGAGAGCACTACGAGAAGCCCAGCGTAAAGCGCAAGAAGAAGTCTGAAGCTGCGCGCAAGCGTAAGTACAAGTAATCTTCGGGCTCGTTCTCGACGAGTATAAAAGACCTGCGGGGAAGCCGCAGGTCTTTTTTCGTTGTTATTTGGTTTTCTGGAACGCCAGACGCTCGTCTCCGCTCGCAAGGTAGATGATCCCGCAGGGGACGAAGCCGTTCTTCACGAGAGAGCGCTGCATCGGGAGATTGTCCCTATGTGTGTCGATCTTCAGATTCCCGCACCGCGAAAAGCAGTAGTCGTAAACGAAGGCGGCGACGCCCCGTCCGTGGCTTTCTTTTGATACCGCGATCCGATGGATCACGCCGTACGGCGCGTCGTTCTGCCAAGCACCCTCGTAGATCCTTTCGTAGGTTGGGTCGTTTCCGATGCGGAAATAAAAGACGCCGAGAAGCTCTGCGGGGCCATCGTCCCCAAGGACGACGAAAAGATGTCCCGCGTCGATATCCGCACGGATTTCTTCCATAGAGGGATAGCCTCCCGTCCATTGCTTCTTATTGCCGCTTTCGCGCATAAAGGTGCGCGCGTCCTCGTAGACCGTCATAATGCGGTCGAGGAACGCGGGTGTTGCCTGTTCGATTTTCATTCGGTTCATCCTTTCGCTCTTCGGGGTGTTTTTTTTATTTTACCAAACGGATATGATGGGAAAATGAGGGAATTGCAACGTTTTTTTGAACGAACGCCGTGCTTTTTATCCTTCAAAAATGCTTTTTTACAAAATATCTATTGACTTTCGATGCGAGAATATATTATAGTAGTAGCGGAAGAAAAAACGGAGGATAGGATATGTTCAAAATTCTGATCGCAGAGGACGACAGAGAGCTAAGACAGCTCTTCGGTCACGTCCTTTTGAAAAATGGATACAGCGTCGTTGGCGTCGGAAACGGAAAAGAGGCGCTCGACGCGCTCGCGGGGGAGTACTTCGACCTTGTGATTTCCGATATTATGATGCCCGTGATGGACGGTTATGAGCTCGTGCGTGCCCTGCGCGAGGGTGGGAGCAATATCCCTGTGATGATGATCACTGCGAAGGATGCCTTCGACGATATGCGCCTCGGCTTTTTGTCGGGGGGCGACGACTATATGGTAAAGCCTGTCAACGTAAATGAAATGGTGCTTCGCGTCTCGGCGCTTCTCCGTCGGTCGCAGATGAACAGCGAGCGGAGACAGACTCTCGGCTCGACTGTGCTTGAGTGTGACACGCTTACTGTTCGGTGGAAGAATGAAAGCCTCGTGCTCCCACAGAAGG
>JAZSIN010000099.1:0-9690 GCA_045533845.1 Eubacteriales bacterium
CCCTGAAGCGCAACGCCGTTGTGCATCATCGGCTCGATCGTGTAGGTCGCCTCTGCGCCTGCGAACTTTTCCTTTTCGGTCTTCTTGCCTGTGATCGCGGGAATCGCGAGCACGTTGAGATAGAACTCCTCGTAAACACGGAGCATCCGGAGGGTTTCCTCCTCCGCCTCCTCCTTCGTCTCGTGCATCGTATGACCCTCCTGCCAGAGGAACTCCGACGTGCGGAGGAAGGGGCGGGTGGTCTTCTCCCAACGGACGACGTTCACCCACTGATTGTACAGCTTCGGAAGGTCGCGGTAGGAGTGAATGATATTTTTGAAGTGATCGCAGAACAGCGTCTCCGAGGTGGACGGATCGCGAGGCGCTCAGTCAGCTTATTGCTGCCGCCGACCGTGACCCAGGCGCACTCGGGCGCAAAGCCCTCGACGTGATCCTTCTCTCTCTGAAGAAGGCTCTCCGGGATAAACATCGGCATATATACGTTTTCGTGTCCGAGCTCCTTGAAGCGGCGGTCAAGCTCTCTCTGGATGTTCTCCCAGATCGCATAGCCGTAGGGTCTGATGATCATACAGCCCTTGACGCCCGAGTAATCGACGAGCTCTGCCTTCTTCACGACGTCGGTATACCACTGCGCGAAGTCCACGTCCATCGACGTGATCTCTTCGACCATTTTCTTGTCTTTTGCCATTTTTCTGTCCAAAACCTTTCTGTGTCATCGCGCATTTCACATAGGAAAACGGCGCACAATAATTCGTAGAGCATACACTTCTCTATATCATTACTATTATAATCAAATCAAGGACTCTTGTCAAGAGGAGGTCGCCACATTTTTGCAAAATCCAATCCTCGTTTACGGTGTTCCGATCGAAAACAAATGCCTCGCGGACATCCTCTCCGTTCTTCGTGAGACGCTGTCCGCCAAGCGCCGCATTCCCTTCCTCGTTTTTACCCCGAACCTCGAGATGCTGTCACGGGCAAAGCATTCAAAAAAAATACAGACTCTGCTGAGCGCGGGGGATCTTCTTCTCCCCGACGGGATCGGCGTATGCATCCTGTCCCGTCTCCGCGTGCGGAAGCGCATCGCGGGGATCGACGTCGGGGAAGCACTCCTTTCTCTTTCCGAAAAGCATGGCTACCGTGTCTATCTCCTCGGGGGCAAGGAGGGGGTAGCAAAAGCCGCCGCACATAGACTGACCGAACGTTTCCCCACCCTTTCCGTCGTCGGAACGCATCACGGATACTTCGGAGAAACGGAGGCAGCCGCCGTTACAGCGCACATCCGTACTGTCGCGCCCGATATTCTCTTTGTCTGTATGGGATTTCCACGGCAGGAACAATTTCTTATCCGAAACCGTGACGCCCTCTCCCCCGTCCGCGTGGCACTCGGGCTCGGCGGTGCGCTCGACGTATGGTCGGAAAATACGCGCCGCGCCCCTTTGTGGATGCAAAAATACGGTCTCGAATGGTTCTATCGGCTGTTGCGAGAGCCGTCACGCCTTCCGCGCCTCCTCCGCAGTATTCGTGATGTTCTTCGGTAACGGCTGTCACGAGACACAAATGCCAAAAGGGGCTGAGTCAAATGACTCAGCCCCTCGAAAATCGCGCTCGATCACTCAAATGTGACCTCGACCAGCTTCGAATTATAAAATTTTTCGTGCAGCTGGGAGATAATGACCATCATCTTTTTACCACCCTCACGGTTCAAAAGCTCGTGTACAAAACCGCCATACAGCACGTTTCCGCCCGTAGGATTATCCTCCTGCAGCATCGGATCGTCGATTGGGATCAGCATCTCGGGCTCGGAATAGACACCGTAGGGCGTATCGGCAAGCGCATACATTATTCCGACCTTAACCCGATAGAAGGTCAGGACCCACTTCTGGAGGTATGCGTTGTAGTGTACCGACATATTCGAGCACGGGCCATTCACGATATCGCATGCAGGCTCGCGCGCGTGAACGATGCGAAGTCCCTCCGCTCCCTTCACCCAAACGGGCTCGCCGTTCTTAAATCCGGTCAGGTACTCGTACTCCGCAAAGATCTCAAACCTATCTCTCCTGACACGCCCGACCTTGATACCGGGTTGACGTCCTCCGCGGCGGCCGTAAATATAGATAAATCCATCCTTTCCGTCGATTGCACACGTTTGTGCAAAGCCCGGCCCCACGTGTGTCGAAAGATCAAGATCAAAGCCGCTCGGCTTCATATCCATATCCTCGGTTGCAAGACGCTTGATCAGATCTGCATACTCTCCTTGGTCGGACTCGACCCACGTAAGATCATATACGCGTTCAAAGCTGTCACCACCGTCCGTGGACTTAATGACACCCATATAATTGACTCTCCAGCCACGCCCGAAGCCCGTATCCATAGAATCCCAATCGCGGATCGACTCATAGAACACGTACAGTGCACCGTCGATCTCTACGCCGCCCTGCGCGATCTTCGTGTTTTCAAAGTGCTTGAAGCTCCGCGTGTGGTACGAATCAATGAGTCCGCGCGCGTTGCCGTCCTTGTCCGATAAGAAGCCCGCCCATTTGAAGCCGTTTGAAACATCAAAATCGGTAATGTAGCCCGCGATCG
Organism: Eubacteriales bacterium; assembly: GCA_045533845.1. Taxonomy (GTDB): domain Bacteria; phylum Bacillota; class Clostridia; order Oscillospirales; family CAG-272; genus JAZNOQ01. The sequence goes on from JAZSIN010000099.1 coordinate 2,584, forward strand.
TTCCGCGCCAATTGCGCGTAAAGCCGCAATGAATGTCGCCGCAAAACTTATTATCCACGATCTTCTTTTCATCACTTTTCTCGGGGCTGAACGTGTCTCCGAACAGGAAATACATCCTCTGCCGGCTCGGGCTGTAAACGGGATGGCCGAGGTCGGTCCCCCATACGTCCCAGCGGTGCGTGTGTCCGTAGCCGGTGATGTCCCCGATCATACGAAGTGAGGTGACAGTATGCTTTTTCATTTTTTGAGTTCTCCTTTTTTGCGTCGAGACGGGTCACTCAAAGGTGATCTCAACCAGTTTCGAGTTATAGAAGCCCGTATAGAACTGCGAGATGATCATCATCATCCGCTTACCACTCTCCTTGTTGAGAAGCTCATGTGTGAATCCACCGTACAGCACGTTACGACCGGTTGGATTATCCTCCGTCAGCATCGGATCGTCGATCGGAAGCAGCATCTCGGGATCGGAATAGACACCGTAGGGCGTATCGGAGACCGCAAACATAATGCCGATGCCAACCTTATAATAAGTCAGCACCCATTTTGAGAGATAGGCGTTGTAGTGCACCGCCATATTGGAGCACGGTCCTGCAATGATATCGCATTCGGGCTCACGGTCGTGAAGGATCTTCAGCCCCTCCTGTCCCTTGACCCATACGGGCTTTCCGTTTTCAAAGCCGATCAGATATTCGTATTCCGCAAAGGACTCGAACTTACTCCGCATCACACGCCCCACCTTGATGCCGTGCGCCCGTCCGCCACGGCGTCCGTAAATATAGACGTAGCCGTCCTTTCCGTCTACAGGGTACATCTGCCCAAAGCCGGGAGCAACATGCGTCGAAAGATCGAGATCAAATCCGCTCGGGCGAAGCTCCATATTCTCTTCTGCGAGTCTCTTGATCTCCTCTGCGTTTTCACCTTGATCGGTCTCCACCCACGTAAGGTCGTAAACACGCTCAAAGGTCTCTCCTCCGTCAAGCGACTTGAGTGCCCCGGAATAATTGATATGCCATCCCGCTTGAAATCCCATACTCGCAGGATCCCATTTGCGAATCGATTCGTAGAATACGTACAATGCTCCGTCAATTTCGATGCCGCCCTGTGAGATCTTGGTGCTTTCGCAGCCTACGTTTCCCGTATAATGCGCATCCATAAGTGCCCGCGCGTTGCCCTTCTTATCTGAAAGAAAGCCATCCCATTTGAGACCGTTTGAAAGATCAAAGTCAGTCGTGTATCCTGCAACGGTTCCGCGACGATTACACTTCTTAAACGCGATCTTATTGCTCGTGATTTTCGGTTCATCCGCCTTCGGAGGGCTGAACGTGTCCCCGAACAAGAAATACATCCGTTGATAGGTAGGGCTGTACACGGGAATTCCGAGATCGGTTCCCCATACGTCCCACTCATGCGTATAGCCGTAGCCGGTGATATCCCCGATCATACGGACAGACTTGACCGAATACTTTTTCATATCCATAGAACTCCCCTTTTCCTCAAAAGCGGTTTTGATTTTTTCGGCATGCATCAATTCGGAAATACTGACACCGAGAACTCTCGAAAGCGGCAAAAGTGTACCAACATCGGGGAGACCGATTCCTCTTTCCCAACGGCTGACCGCCTTGTCGGTCACCTGGAGAAGCACTGCAAGCTGTGCCTGCGTCATATTATGCTCTCTCCGAAGCTCGGCGATAAACGAACCGAATCGTTTTGCATCCATAGGACATTCTCCTTTGCAAGATAACTTTGCAAATTCAGTATAGCAGAGTTTTGTCGGATTGTCAAGAAACGCGGTTTCCCTTTTTTCGTTTTGAAGGTCGACTTATCGTTTACCCTTCGGACAAAGAGCATTACTCCTCCCGCATCACTTCCGTTACGGCGTTTTTCACCTTTCGTGCGGTATCTCCCGCCGTCATCGGGATCGCGCCGTTTTCTGCTTCGGCAAGTTCTCCCGCACGCCCATTCAAATACGCCGCGGCCGCCACGGCAGAAAGCGGATCCGATACGTATCCGAGAAGCGCCGCCGTAACACCCGATAGAACGTCCCCGCTACCCGCGGTCGCCATTCCCGCGCATCCGCGGTCAACGAGGATCACCTTGTCTCCGTCGGTCACGACTGTAGTCGCCCCCTTAAGAAGCACGATCGCGCCCGTGTTTTTTGCATAGCGCCGCGCGTGTCCGATGGGATCCTCCAGTACCTCATCGACCGTAATCCCCGAAAGGCGGGAAAACTCGAGCGGGTGGGGTGTAAGAACGACAGTCCCGTTTCTCTTCCGAAGGAGCTCGCGCGGAAGCCGCGCAAGCGCATTAAGTCCGTCCGCGTCGAGAAGAAGCCTCCCCTCGTAATTCTTTAAAAGATATTCGACCGCGCGCTCGGTCTCCTCCGTCATTCCGACACCCATTCCAAATGCCACTACCTTCACGCGCCGTGTAAGACGCTCGAATTCATCCGCGTCGAAGCGAAAAAATCCGTTTTCCTCCGAAAGTGGGAAAAAGGTGCTTTCGAGGATCGCGGGTAAGATCACGGGTGAAAGGCTTCTCGGCGCCGCGACCGTCGTGACCCCTGCACCCGAGCGCATTGCGGATTCGGCGAGCGACGCAAGCCGTATTGCACCGCTGTAGCATTCCGAGCCCCCGACGAGCGCAACATAGCCGTAGGTCGACTTGTTCGAGTCATTTTTTCGTACACCCAGCGCCGCCCTGACGTCAGTGGCTTCGAGAAGCCCGTACGGTCTTTCAAGCGGCGCGATTCCGATGTCGCGGTTTACGAGTCGGCCGACAAAGTCCTTCGCCGCGCCAAGAAAATGCCCCGGCTTCAAGCTCCCGATCGAAACCGTGAGACTCGACCGTACGACGGTCCTCCCTCGCCCGCTGTCACCGTTCATTCCGCTGTTGATGTCCACCGATACGACAAACGCCCCCGCACCTCCCGCACGGTTGATCGCCTCAATCGCCGCCCGCGCAAGCCCCTCCGCATCTCCGCGAAAGCCCGTGCCGAAGATACAGTCGACGACCGTTCCGTAGCCTCGGAATTCAATGTCATCGCGATAGCTTACACGAGGAATCCTCCGCTCTGCACAAAGATCGGCGTAATAGCGCCCATCCTCTGAAAAACGCTCCGAAAGCGTGTATAGCGTGCATGGGATCCCGCGGTCCGAGAGCAGCGTCGCGAGCACATAGCCGTCGCCGCCATTGTTTCCGCTTCCGCAAACGATCGCGACGGGGCCCTTCCACGCTGTGCTTTCGAGGATGCCCTCGCCCGCGCGGCGCATCAGCTCGCGTCCCGAAACGCCGGACGCGATAGTCGCGGCGTCACTCTCCCGCATATTCCTTACAGACAGGATCTCCTTCATTCGGGAAGCCCTCCTCTACCGTTTATTTCGCATCAAACCGACGCCCGGTCTCCTCGGGGCGGTTCTGCCCTCCGCTCTGCTCGATCACCTTCCCGGCAAATGCCTCGGCCTCACCCGGCTTCATCGCAAAGAGAAGCGTCACATTGTCCGCAAACACCGTGTCGTCAATGATTGCACCCGTATTTGCGAGCTGCGCCGAATACCGCTGATACTCGCTGTACGAAAGTACGAGCTTTAATTCGACGTACTCCTCGTACGTCACGATCTCGGCATCGTCAAGTGCGATCGACGCCGCGTGCGCATACGCCCGCGTGAGTCCGCCCGCGCCGAGCAGGATGCCTCCGAAGTATCGCGTCACGACCACGCAAACGTCCTCCGCGCCCGACTTCCGTATCGTCTCAAGGATCGGCATTCCCGCCGTTCCCTGCGGCTCACCGTCGTCCGAATACCGCGCCGTCATCCCGCCCATAAGCAGATACGCCGAGCAGTTGTGCCGCGCGTCGGGGTGCTTTTTCTTAATGCTTTTTATAAATTCCGTTGCTTCCTCCGCCGTCGTCACACGCTTCGCATAGCCGATGAAGGTCGAGCGCTTCTCTTCAAATTCCGCCTCGCCGTCGTGCTTTACCGTCGTGTAGCGCTTTCCGTTGTCCGCCATCAGTCTTCCCACTCCTCTTTCTTTTCAGGCAGATCGTCGACGGCGTATTCCTTCATCTGTCCGCGCGCCCTCGCATCTGCCATCGCGACCACCGTGATCGCATCCTCACCGTAATCGACCGACTCGACCGAGGCGATCGCATAAAGCCTGCTCACCGCCCCCGCGTCGCTGTTCGGGATCCGATAGGTCACGCGCCGCTTGCCCGACAGAACAATCTCCTCGATCGCAGAAACGAGCTGTTCGACGCCCTGCCCCGTCCGTGCGGACAGATAGACCGTCTTGCTCTCATCTCCGCTCTTCACCGCACGGTGAACGGCCACGCCGCGGTCACACTTGTTGAACGCGTAGATCGTAGACTTATCCGATGCACCGAGATCCTTCAGAAGCGCCTCGGTCACCGCGAGCTGTTCCTCCGCCTCGGGATCTGATGCATCGACGAGAATGAGCAGCACATCAGCGTATACCGCCTCGTCGAGCGTCGAATGAAACGCCTTGACCAGATGATGCGGAAGCTTTCTGATAAAGCCGACCGTGTCGGTGAGAAGGATCTCCTCCCCGCAGGGAAGCTTATACTTCCGCGTCGTCGGATCGAGCGTCGCGAAGAGCTTGTCCTCTGCGAGGATCCCCGCCCCCGTGAGATAATTCAGAAGCGTCGACTTTCCCGCGTTCGTGTAGCCGACGATCGCAACCTTGAGGCAGCCGCTTCGGTCGCGCGACGCGCGCATCGTCCTTCGGTTCTTTTCCACCACGCGAAGCTCATTTTCAAGTGCGTAGATGCGCCTCTGCATATGCCGTCTGTCCGATTCAAGCTTAGTCTCACCGGGACCTCGCGTACCGATTCCGCCACCGAGACGCGACATTTCGCTACCGTGCCCCGAAAGACGCGGTGCGGTATATTTGAGTTGTGCAAGCTCGACCTGCAGCTTTCCCTCTCCCGTCACGGCGTGGAGGGCAAAAATATCGAGGATCAGCATCGAACGGTCAATCACGCGTACGGGCATCTGCTCACTCGACAGCGCGTCCTCAAGATTCCTGATCTGCGAGGGCGAAAGGTCGGTATCGAATACGACGAGCGAGATCTCGTGCATATGACAAAGGGCAGATAGCTCCGCGACCTTTCCGCTTCCGAGCAAAAAGCGCGGATCGGGCGTCGACTTGTTCTGTACGAGTCGGAAGATCACCTCCGCCCCTGCGGTGTCAAGAAGCCGCGCGAGCTCGTCGAGGCTTTTTTCGACCTCAGGCTCGTCCGCGTCGTAGCCGCTGATCCCGACCGTCGCCGCGCGCGCAAGCTCCTCCCCATCCTCTCTTCCCTTTACGAAAATTCTGTTTTCCATCGTATCTCTCCTCTCTTTTCTCTATGTAACGCTGTCCTACCAAAAAATCAAAAAAGACAAGCGGTCCTTCTCGTCGTGCTTTCGCAACGATACAAGAAAAACCGCTCGCCTTTATGAGAGATGTTGCTCCCGTTCAAAGAAAATCACTTCTGGAAATTAGCCAGTCTCTTCTTGAACTTGTCAACACGTCCGCCTGCATCGACAAACTTCTGCTTGCCGGTGTAGAAGGGATGACACTTGGAGCAGATTTCAACTCTGATTTCGCCGCACTTCGTCGACTTGGTGACGACAGTCTCGCCGCATGCGCAACGAATGACGGTTTCCTCGTACTGCGGATGGAGTCCTTCCTTCATTTCTATGACCATTCCTTTCTCGGTTACATCGGTGTTTCGTGGCGTTGTACACAAAACGAGCACCTTCTACGGATATTTTCACGCAAAGGCTATTATAGCACAACTTTTTATGAATTGCAATACCTTTTTGAAAAAAAGTTTAAATTTTCTTCCGCGTCCCGAGAAAAGCCGTATCAAAGCAGGATTCGTCGTAGCTCCTCGGGCGTCTTCGCGCTGAGATACGCGGGCGGAACGTCGAGCACGGTCTTACATCCGCACATTCCCTCTCCGTTCATACGGAACGCGGCACGTGCATACGCGAGAAGGACCGACGACGTAAACTCGGGGTTCGAGTCGAGCTTCAAGCTGTATTCGATCACGTGGTGATGCTCTCCGTCAAATCCCGTCTTGCCCGTGCGGATCACGAAGCCGCCGTGCGGAATACCACCGTGATCCCGCTTCAGCTCCTCCTCGGTGATGAAGTGGACCGTCGTGTCGTAGGGCTCAAAGTAATTCGGCATCGTCTTGATCTCACGCTCGATGCGCGCGAGATCCGCCCCCTTCTCCGCGACGACGAAGCATTCGCGCGTGTGCTTTTCACGTGCCGAAAGGACGGGAGCAGAGCCGCTCCGCACCTCCCGAAGCGCCGCCTCGACCGGAATCGTGTACTGCTTCGCATCCTTCACACCCTCGATTCGACGGATAGCGTCCGAATGTCCCTGGCTGACGCCCTTCCCCCAGAAGGTGTAGTCGTTTCCGTCGACGAGGACCGCGCCCGCATACAAACGGTTCAGCGAAAACATACCGGGGTCCCATCCGACCGAAATGATCGCAGTTTTCCCGCTTTCCCTCGCGACCGCATCGACCGCCGCAAAATGCGCGGGGATGTTCGCGTGGTTATCAAAGCTGTCGATCACGTTAAAGCAGCGTGCAAGCGCGGGCGTCTGCTCGGGCAGATCGGTCGCACTTCCGCCGCAAAGGATCATCACGTCGATCTTGTCCGCGTAATCCTCTACGCGGTCGGCGTGCACGACGGCAACGCCCTCCGTGTGAAGCGTAACGCTCGCGGGATCGCGACGGGTGAAGACCGCAACGAGCTCGACGTCAGGATTCTGACGGATCGCGCTCTCCACGCCTCTGCCAAGGTTGCCGTATCCAAAAATACCAATACGAATGGGATTCATCTCTGTTTACCTCTGTTTTCTGTCGGGCTGACCGACCGAATTATGTGGATATTATACCACATAGCCGAAGAAATTTCAACCGCTACGAAAAATTTTTTCTGCACAAAGCCAATAGGAAGAAAAAAACAAGAAAAAAACGGAAAAGGGCCTCTCACAAAAAGCGAGGGAGGTCCTTCCCGTATGTCAACGTGACGTTACACGCGATTTCAACGCCATTCGCCCACAGCGAGATAAATACGGGACACGAAGGTC
>JAZSIN010000218.1:0-5181 GCA_045533845.1 Eubacteriales bacterium
TGAGCCAAGGAGTTGCTACTCCAATTTGTCTTCCTAAGACCGCTTGGCCTCCGACTTTGCTCGAGCGATCCAACGTCGACGCCGTAGATATAGGGCTGAAGCCCCGACGCCCGAACGCGCGCGATCATTTTGTCGCACATCCGTTCAGCTGTTTTTTCATCCCTCGCCCGTGCCGTAACGCGAAAGCGAACCTCCCCCACCGCGCAATAGGGCGCAAGCGTTGGATTCTCGCTTTCCTCCATCAATTCCCTGACGTACTCCTCCGCCTGCGATTCGCCGATGCCGAAGAGGTAGAGATTCTTACTGAAGAAGATCTCCTGCGAGCGTTCCCGAAGGAAGGGCGCGACCTGTTCCCTGAAGAGCGGCTCAAGCTCACGCGGCGGTCCCGGAAGCATCACGACCGTTTTGCCGCTTTCCCCGTCCTCGACCGCAATGGCGGGCGCCGTCCCGTAATCATTCCGGAATACGACAGATCCTTCCGGAACCATCGCCTGCTTCACGTTGTTCTCGGGCATTGCACGATTCGTACGCGTAAAATAAGCGCGGATCCGCTCAAGCGTCGCCGCGTGCATAACCGTTTTCCTTCCAAAGTATGCTGAGACCGTTTCCTTCGTCAGATCGTCGTAGGTCGGACCGAGTCCACCCGATGTGATGACGAGATCTGCGTGTAAAAACGCATCCGCAAGTGCTCTCTCAAGCCGCTTCGGATTGTCCCCGACCACGGTCTGACGGTACACGGGAATTCCGAGCTCGGCGAGCGCACGGGAAAGGAACGCCGCATTCGTGTTGACGATATCCCCGAGGAGCAGCTCGGTCCCCACACATAGGATCTCCGCAGAGGAGAATGCTCTCCCCTGCGGATCGTTTTTCTGATTCGGTTCGGTCACAGCCTTACGCCCCTGCAGTGCTGACGTCTGCCGCCTTGACGTAGACGAGCTGCATCATACCCGTCGAGGGATTGAGGAAGTTGACACCGTACCACTGTCCGTCCGAGCTGACCAGCGCGCCGGTGAGCTTTTCGCCCTTCGCTGCACTTGCAACGATCTCGGCATCTGCGTCGTCATTCGACGGAACGCCGTACAGATTCGCGGAGCTTGCGGTTACGGTAAGCGTTCCCGTATAGGTATCAAAGGTAAGATCATCCATAGAAGAACCCTGCGAGCCCGAGTGCTGGGCCGCGTCAATGTAGTACTCCACGTTTTCGTAAACGACGACACTCCACTCATCGCTGTATCTCACACGGCGAAGGGATACGTCCTCGTCAAGATAAAGCTGCTCGGTGATCTCCTCTGCGATTGGAGCAGTTCTCAGAACGATGTCGGTTCCGACGGTCAAAACGGTGTCGTTCACCGTAGTGAAGCCCGAGTGGCCCTCGACCTCCTCCGTAGAGAGGCATTCGGTGGGCAGGTAGTACTTCGTGCCCTCGATCACGATCACGCTCCACTCTTCGTTGTAGAGAACGCGATTTGCCGAAGCGCCCCATCTGAGGCTACCTGCAATGTTGTCTTCCAGGGTCTCGGGAGCGGTTCTGTACGCCGCGCCGTCAACGTCGAGATAGACGGTCTCATCGACCACAACTGCGTCCAGGAGCTCGGGCTCCTTCGGACCTGCATCTTCGCCCGAGGTGGTTACGTCGTCGCCCGCAGTGGTGACGTCATCTCCTGCGGTGGTCACGTCGTCGCCTGCAGTGGTCACGTCGTCACCCGCGGTGGTAACGTCCCCTCCTGCGGTCGTTTCCTTCGGATCGTCCGACGAGCCGCCGTCACAGGCAACGATGCAAAGCATCAAAAGCATAGCAAGGATAAGCGCGATCAGTTTTTTCATTTTTCTACTCCTTCGTAACAATAATTTTAGATTTCATCAATATACACAATCATTATAGCACGGAAAGTACAGTTTGTAAATAGAAAATACAAAAAAATTCGAAAGCCGTTGAAATTTTTATTGAAATCGGCTATAATGGAGGAAACGTATATCCGAAAAGTCTTGAAGGAGGATCTTATGAACGCCGAACGCTGTACCCTTTGCCCCCGCGCCTGCCGAGTTGACCGTAGTAACAGCCTCGGCTTCTGCCGTATGCCAAGCACGGTGAAGGTCGCCCGTGCCGCCCTCCACAGGTGGGAGGAGCCGCCGATCAGCGGAACGCGGGGCTCGGGGACCGTCTTCTTCTCAGGCTGTACTCTGCGGTGTGTCTACTGTCAGAACCGCGTAATCAGCCATGACTGCGGCGGACGGACGCTTTCCTCCGGGGAGCTCGCAGAAAAAATGCTCGCTCTTCAGGCAGAGGGGGCACACAACCTGAACCTCGTCACGGGCACACAGTTCACGCCCGCGATCCTCGAGGCTCTGCGGTCGATCAAAAACGATCTCCGCGTCCCCGTCGTTTGGAACACGAGCGGCTACGAAACCGAGGAGACGATCGATGCCCTCTCCGAATTCGTCAGCGTCTGGCTCCCCGACTTCAAGTACGCGTCGGATGAGCTCGCCGCCCGCCTCTCGGGCGCACACGATTACCCCGAGGTCGCACAACGCGCGATCCGAAGAATGCTCGAACACGCGGGCGCGTTCACGGTGGACGAAAGCGGTATCTGCACGTCGGGCGTCCTCGTTCGCCACCTCGTTCTGCCGGGACAGCGAAAGGATTCTCTCGCGGTACTCGAGCTTCTCCGTGAAGCCGTACCGCCCGAAGACGTCCGTCTCTCTCTGATGTGGCAGTACACCCCCGAATTCCTGCCCGAAGGTGCGGAATACGATGCACTGCGCCGCCGCGTCACGAGCTTTGAATATAACAGCGTACTCGAATATGCTCTGTCGCTCGGCTTTACGGGCTTCACGCAGGGCCGCTTATCCGCGACGAAGGACTACACGCCCGATTTTGACGTTGAATGAAAGAAAAAGACAGCTGCTGGCTGTCTTTTTCTTTCATTCCCCGATCATCCCGCGGAGCGCCTCAAGTGCCCTGTCGAGCCCCCCGCATTCGTCGATCAGACCAATCTTTACCGCCTCCTTCCCGTCGAGCACCGAGCCAACGTCGGTCGCGAGCTGATCGGGACACATCATCAGCTCGAGAAGCTTCTCCTTCCCGACTCTTGAGTGCGCACAGACGAAATTGACGATCCTGTCCTGCATATCGCGAAAATAGCGGAAGGACTGCGGAACACCGATCACCGTTCCGTTCATCCTGACGGGATGGATCGTCATCGTCGCGCTGGGCACGATAAAGGATCGCCTCCCCGCTACGGCAAGCGGCACGCCGATCGAATGCCCACCCCCGAGTACGAGCGTTACGACCGGCTTTTGCATCGACGCGAGCAGCTCGGCGATCGCAAGCCCCGCCTCGACGTCTCCGCCCATCGTGTTCAATACGACGAGCAGTCCCTTTACGTCGCTTGACTCCTCGAGTCCGACGAGCAGGGGGATCACGTGCTCGTATTTCGTTGCCTTCTGATCCGTGGGAAGCGCATAGTGCCCCTCGATCTGTCCGATGACCGAAAGGCAGTGGAGCGTTCCCTTCCCGTCTCCCACCGCCACCGTCCCGAGCTTCAGCGCACCCTCAAGCTCGTTTTCCGTCAAGGCTTCCTTCTTCGTTTCCTCATCCATTTCTCCGTCTCCTTCCGTTGATTTCATACCGAAAGATTTCCCCAAACGATAGTACCTTATCCATAGACAAGATGAAAACCGAAAAAAATCGACTTAAAGACCGAAAAAGTCACCCCGAAATCAAAAAAAGCTCTTTACAAATCGAGAGAGCTGTGCTATAATTATTAGGTATGGAATGCCGTAAACGGCACAACGTCAAATTATTATCACAGATAAAGAGAGGTACTTTCAATGAAGGTTCTTGTTGAAACGTCCGCAAGACACATTCACCTCACGGAGGAAGCCGTTGAGGCACTTTACGGCAAGGGCGCACAGCTCGAGGTCAAAAAGATGCTTAGCCAGCCCGGTCAGTTTGCCTGCGCAAACGAAAAGATCAAGCTCGTAGGTCCGAAGGGCGAGCTGATGGCAAGCGTTCTCGGTCCGACGAGACCCCAGAACCAGGTCGAGCTTTCCTTCTCCGACGCACGCGTGCTTGGATTCAAGTCGGTCCCCGTCAGAGAGAGCGGCAAGACCGAGGGAACGCCCGGCATTCGCCTCGTCGGTCCCGCAGGCGAGATCGAAATCGCTGACGGCGTTATGATCGCGAAGCGTCACATTCATATGACCCCCGCAGATGCCGCTGAAGCAGGCGTTGAAAACGGTCAGATCGTCAAGGTCAGACTCGACACCGAGCGTCCGCTCGTATTCGACGACGTCGTCGCAAGAGTCAACCCCACCTACGCGCTCGCAATGCACATCGATACCGACGAGTGCAACGCCGCGTCCGCATTCGGCGAAGTCTACGGAGAGATCATTCTCTGATCCTCCTACGGTGACGGTATGAAAAACGTAAGGCTCATTTTCCAGGGTGACAGCATCACCGACGCGGGCAGAGACAGGCGGAACTACCACGATATGGGTAAGGGCTATCCCTTTTACGCGTCCGCGCTTCTGACGGAGACGCTTTCCGACGTCGAATTTGATTTCTACAATTTCGGCATCAGCGGAAACCGCACGGATCAGCTCTTCGACCGTCTCTACGACGATGCGATCGCGTTCGATCCCGACGTCATTTCGATCCTGATCGGCATCAACGACGTCTGGCATCGCCACGGTTCGCACAAGATCGCGACGACCGACGCGCAGATCGCGACGAACTATCGCGCAATCCTCGAGCGTCTCAAAAAGGAAACGCATGCGAAGATCGTGATGATCGCCCCCTACATCCTCGACGCGGAGGACAAGCAGCATATGCGTGAGGATCTTAAGACCGTCCTCCCGATCATCGAAGGACTCGCGAAGGAATTCGCCGACGTCTATATCCCGCTGAACGAGCACTTCGACGAGGCGCTGAAAACTCAGCCCGAGCCGCGGTACTATTCTGCGGATGGCGTTCATCCGAACGCGAACGGCTCCGCCTACATCGGCAGGCTCTACTGCGAGGCGGTTTCGCCCCTGATCAACAGTTTATAATTTTTATCAAAGGAGATAGAATCATGAGCAAAGAATTTTCTTGTGAATACGCCATGAGCACCGAGGTCGCTCATATGGGCTGTGTCACAAAGGGCTGTGACCACGGTCCCGCTCCCATTCCGGAGGAGG